>JBEIOY010000031.1:0-11661 GCA_040377355.1 Burkholderiaceae bacterium
ATGGCTAGCACGAAGATGATGAGGTTATAAATAGTTGGGCTGATCATGTCCATGATTTTTTCCTTGTAATTCTTCTTATGCGTTCTGACGAAGAACTTGACCGTTTTGACACATCAAGCAGGCTGTCACGATGTCATCATCCGTCGGAATAGCAAGGGCTGCTTCCTTATCAACAATGAGCTTCATGAAATCTAGAAGATTGCGTGCATACAGCGCAGATGCATCTGCTGCAACCATGCTGGCTAAGTTGGTGTAACCAACCAATTTAACGCCATGCTTCACAACCACTTTGTCTGCTTCTGTGAGTGGGCAGTTACCGCCACCATTGTCACCTTTACCGGCGGCCAAATCGATCACCACTGAACCTGGTTTCATTTGAGCAACAGTTTCTGAATGCAAAAGTGTTGGCGCTTTACGACCTGGAATCAAGGCTGTGGCGATCACGATATCTGCTTGCTTGGCACGCTCTGCAACCAATGCTGCTTGACGTTGCATCCAAGACGCAGGCATTGGACGGGCATAACCACCAACACCTTGAGCGATTTCGCGCTCTTCTTCAGTTTCAAAAGGCACATCCACAAACTTACCACCCAATGACTCGATTTGTTCCTTAGCAGCAGGGCGCACGTCTGAAGCTTCAATCACTGCGCCTAAACGCTTAGCAGTTGCAATCGCTTGTAAACCAGCAACACCTGCACCAAGAATCAATATGCGAGCAGCTTTTACTGTTCCCGCCGCTGTCATTAACATCGGCATGAAGCGTTGATATTCATTAGCGGCAACCAGCACAGCTTTGTAACCAGCAATGTTGGCTTGTGATGACAAGACATCGAGACTTTGAGCTCTGGTTGTTCTTGGGGCAGCTTCAAGTGCAAAAGCAGTGATGCCTTTAGCGGCCATAGCGGAATTGTTAGCGTTATCAAATGGATCAAGCATGCCCAATAAGACAGCATTTGATTTCATTTGAGATAATTCATTGGCATCTGGTGCTCTGACTTTCAGCACTATATCTGCGCCCAATGCATCAGCAGCAGAACCGATACTTGCACCAACTGCTTCATAAGCAGCATCAGGCTGGCTACTTGCAACGCCAGCATTGTTTTGAACTATAACTGTGTGACCAAGACCAATGAATTTCTTCACTGTTTCAGGTGTGGCAGCAACGCGCGTTTCATTCGCCCGCGTTTCTAAGGGCACGCCAATGCGCATGGGTTTCTCCCTGTTATTGTAAAAAGTTTAAGATTACCCTAATTTTTCGGGTTTTCTAATCAAATTGAATCATCATTTTACGTTTTTTTGGTCATTTAGTGCTTTATCCTAACTTTAATGAGTAACTTATTTTGACAACACCTATGACCTTCCCTGCGTTTGATACAGGCTTTTTGCAAGCAGCGCCAGTTTTGCCGCCCGCCACTGTTGTGATAGGGATGTCTGGAGGGGTTGATTCATCAGTGGCTGCTTGGATTTTGAAGCAGCAGGGATATCACGTGGTTGGTCTATTCATGAAGAATTGGGAAGACGATGACAACAGTGAGTTTTGTTCTTCACGCCAAGATTGGTTGGATGTTGTCTCTGTAGCTGATTTGATTGGAATAGATGTTGAAGCGGTCAATTTTGCTGCTGAATACAAAGATCGTGTTTTTGCTGAATTCTTAAAAGAATACTCAGCAGGCAGAACTCCTAATCCAGATGTTCTATGTAATGCAGAAATTAAATTCAAAGCTTTTTTAGATCACGCTATCAGTTTGGGAGCGCAGGCTATTGCCACTGGGCACTACGCCAAAACTGCAAGATGTGATGATGGCGTCCATTTGTTAAAGGCCATTGATGACACCAAAGATCAAAGTTATTTTTTGTATCGCTTGACCCAACAACAATTGAGCCACGTCATTTTTCCATTGGGCGGCATTAGAAAATCCATGGTCAGAGAAATTGCAGAAATGATTGGTTTGCCCAATGCCAAGAAAAAAGATTCAACAGGCATTTGTTTTATTGGTGAGCGACCTTTTAGAGATTTCTTGAATCGCTATTTGCCCAATAAACCAGGCCCAATCAAAACAGAAGATGGCAAGGTGATTGGCGAGCACATTGGCTTGGCTTTTTATACTCTTGGTCAAAGAAAAGGCATTGGCATGGGCGGCAGCAAGGATGGTAGTGGAGATCCATGGTTTGTGGCTAAAAAAGACATGGCCAGCAATTCGCTGTACATCGTTCAAGGTCATGAGCACCCATGGTTATTGAACAAGGTTTTGCAGGCATCGCAAATTAGTTGGACATTTGATGATTTGCCAGCAACAAAAAATTACACCGCAAAAACAAGATACAGACAATCAGATGCACCTTGCCAGTTAACGCAGATCTCTGCGGATGGCTTCACACTTGAGTTTGATCAAGCCCAATGGGCTGTAACGCCGGGGCAGTCAGCTGTTTTGTATGACGGCGAGCGTTGCTTGGGCGGGGGAATTATCACCAGTTAAAACGATCTAACTGGTCCATCTAGATTAATTATTGTGGTGGCGCTGTGTTTGCAAAAGAGGGACGTGACATCAACTTTTTGTGAAGTCGCTTTAAGTTTGGATAAGACGCTTGCCATTGATTATTTGGAAACCTAAAAATCAAATAATCCAAAGCGCAGCCCACAGAAATATCAGCCAAACTCATCTGATTGCCAAAGCACCATTCTGATTCACCCAAACCGTTAGACATGGCTTTGAGTGAGGCATCGACTTTGTGAAGTTGGCGATCTATCCAGGCTTGGCTCTTTTGCTCGCCTGGCCTCCATGTTGCTTCTAACCTTGCAAGAATAGAAGCATCCAAAATACCGTCTGACAAAGCTTCCCAAGTTTTAACCGCCGCCCTCTCTTTACCAGAAGATGGAATGAGTTTGTTCACAGGGCTCAAGGTATCGGCGTATTCAACGATCACACGCGAATCAAACATGGCTCCGCCATCATCCATAATCAAGCAAGGAACCTTCCCTAGAGGGTTGGCTTGCATGATGGTGGTATCTTGACTCCACACATTCTCTTGAATGAGTGGAACTTCAATTTTCTTTTCGGCAAAAACAATCCTTGCTTTGCGCACGTAGGGGCTGGTGAGTGATCCAATTAATTTCATAATGTAAGTATAGCTATTTAGGCTTATCTCCTCAGAAAGACTAAAATCATGTTTTCGATGCTTTTTTAGGAATTAGCTGTGACTACTCAACTATCTACATTAAGTGCTTTATCCCCTTTGGATGGCCGTTACGCCTCAAAAACAGACGGTTTGCGCCCTTGGCTATCAGAAGCAGCCTTCATGAAGCAACGGGTTCAGGTTGAGGTTCATTGGTTAATTGCCTTATCACAGGCCAAATTACCCGATTTCCCAAGCTTTAGCGCCAATGCGGAAGCTGTTTTATTGAAATTGGTCACAGATTTCTCTGATGTGGACGCAGAAAGAATTAAAGCCATTGAAGCCGTGACTAATCACGATGTGAAAGCGGTTGAATATTGGATGAAAGAAAAAGTGGTTGGCCATGCTGAATTAGAAAAAGCCAGTGAATTCATTCACTTTGCTTGCACATCAGAAGATATCAACAACACATCCCATGGATTGATGTTGAAGGGCGCTCGTCAAGAAGTTCTTTTGCCTAAATTGCGTGAGCTTCTGTCAGCGCTGACCAATTTAGCAGTGGTCAATGCCGATGTACCGATGTTGTCTCGTACACATGGACAGCCTGCCTCACCAACAACGTTGGGCAAAGAAATGGCGAACGTGGCCATGCGTTTACAAAGAGCCATTGCCAACATTGAAAGAGTACCTTTACTAGGAAAAATGAACGGTGCTGTGGGTAACTACAACGCGCACTTATCTGCATACCCAGATGTGGATTGGGAAAAGTTTTCAAAGGAAGTGGTTGAGAAGCGTTTAGGTTTGGAGTTCAATCCATACACCATTCAAATTGAGCCACATGATTACATGGCTGAATTATTTGATGCGATTGCCAGAGCCAATACGATTTTGTTAGACATGAATCGTGACATCTGGGGTTACATCTCTGTTGGTTATTTCAAACAGAAAACCAAGGCAGGTGAAATCGGTTCATCCACCATGCCTCACAAAGTCAATCCAATTGATTTTGAGAATTCAGAAGGCAACTTGGGTATTGCCAATGCACTTCTAAAACATTTATCTGAAAAATTACCCGTGTCGCGTTGGCAAAGAGATTTAACAGATTCAACAGTACTGCGTAATTTGGGTACGGCCTTGGGCCACAGTCTTTTGGCCTATGACAGCGCACTCAAAGGTTTGGGTAAATTAGAAACCAATCCTGCGCGCTTGGCTGAAGATTTGAATAATTGCTGGGAAGTGCTGGCAGAGCCCGTACAAACAGTGATGCGTCGCTTTGGGGTGCCCAATCCTTATGAGCAGCTAAAAGAATTGACCCGAGGTAAAGGTATCACTCCAGAAGGTTTGAGAAGCTTCATCCAAGGTTTGGCGATTCCTGATCATGCCAAGAAACTTCTTTTAGAAATGACACCTGCCTCTTATATCGGTAAAGCAACAGAATTAGCCAAGCGTCTAAAAAAATAATGACGTCGATTGGCAATGCCGCAATGAAGATCAGTCATCGATTGATGATGGGGCTTTACCAATTATTCTGGTATCTGGCCTTGCCATTGGTCCTTTGTCGCTTGCTTTGGAAAGGCAGACTACAACAAGGGTACCTCGAGCACATCAATGAGCGCCTAGGCATGTCTTGGCCCGTCAGCGGAGTAACTCCACGTATTTGGGTGCACGCGGTATCAGTCGGTGAAACAAGAGCGGCTGCGCCATTAATTGACACCTTGATTCAGAGTGGTGAAAAAATCTTGTTGACTCATATGACGCCTACTGGAAGAGAGACTGGGCGCCAGCTGTTTGCAGACCACATAGCCTCTGGCCAATTGGTGCAGAGCTATCTTCCATATGACATCCATTGGGCTGTGAATTCGTTTTATCGATACTTTTCAATCAAAGTTGGTTTGATCATGGAGACCGAGGTTTGGCCAAGATTGATTTTGTCTGCTCGTCAACAGTCTTTGCCAGTCATTCTTATTAATGCCAGATTGTCGGAACGCAGTGCTCGTCGAGTCAGTCGTTTTTCAGATTTTGCTCAATTGATTTATCAGTCCTTCACTAAAATTTTGGCCCAAACAAATTTAGATGCCAAGCGCTATCACTCTTTGGGTTTAAGTAATGTATTGGTGACGGGTAATTTGAAGTTTGATGTCGTGCCCAATTCTCAGCAGCTTGAGCATGCATTGGCTCTCAAGAAAAAACTGATCGATCAAGTTCAAATTGTCTGCGCTGCAAGCACCAGGGATGGTGAAGAAACATTGATCATTGAAGCGTGGCAAAAATTTATTAAGAGTAAAGAAAATACCAGTGATGCCAATCATTTTTGTTTGTTCATTGTGGCAAGACATCCGCAGCGATTTGATGATGTTTTTACTCAATTGCAATCAAGTTTTACAAAAGTGTCACGTCGATCAACTATGAGCGATCAAGAGTTTACCGATGCTATTAATCAGGGCGGAGTGATCCTTGGGGATTCAATGGGTGAAATGAGTTTTTATTACGCCCTATCTGACATTGTGATCATGGGCGGAAGTTTGTTGCCTTTGGGAGGTCAAAATTTCATTGAGGCGTGCGCATTAGGCCGACCAATCATTCTGGGTGAACACACCTTTAATTTCCAACAGGCCAGTGCTGATGTGATTGATTCTAGGGCTGCCATCCGAATTGCCGATGTTGATGATTTGGTGAGGGCCATGGATGCGCTATTGACCAATCATCAAGTCAAAGAAGAAATGAGCACCAATGCCCTCGATTTTGCTAATCAGCACACGGGCGCCACTAAAAAAATCGTGGCAGTTATTCAGCAAACCCTTCAAGCTTGATTCAATACCATTCCTAATAGTAAGAATCTTATTGCTGACTTAATGAAGGGCTGACAAGAGTCACCCGTTCTGGAAGCCCTGCCATCTCGAGATCAAACCCCTAATCTTTACAAGGTTTTATGGTTAATTACATTGTTTCTATAGAATGCCCCTACAAACACTGGGGAGTAGCCAGCTCATAGTCATGAGTCTTTTGTATCGTCAGCACGGCGTTTTTTTTTCGCCCGGTACATGAGGGGAATGGGTCCTTGGCAAGACCAAAATTATAAAAAAGGAAATTCTATGGATTTCATATCCATTGAGGCTATTTGGGCTATTTTGGCCATCATTCTCATCGACCTAGTACTTGCAGGAGATAACGCTCTAGTAATTGGTATGGCCGCCAATAGATTGCCGCCACATCTGCGTAAAAAAGCAATTTTCTGGGGCACTTTTGGCGCAATCGCCGTTCGTTTTGTTTCAGTCGCCATCATCACGTATTTGATGTTGATACCAGGTTTGCGTTTAGTGGGCGGTATTGCACTCGTTTGGATTGGTTGGAAGCTGGCTTTTCAAGAAGAGCACCATGATATTAAAGCAGCCGATACCTTTAGGGCAGCGATTACAACCATCGTGATTGCTGATGCTGTAATGGGTGTTGATAATGCCTTGGGTATTGCCGCAGCAGCGAATGGTAACTGGACTTTCATCATCATGGGTTTATTGATCAGTGTTCCAGTGGTTATTTTTGGTTCAAGCATGGTTACTAAGATATTAGATCGTTGGCCTAATGCTGTTTTTATCGGCAGCTTTGTTCTATTTGCCGTGGCTATTCAAATGCTTTTGAAAGAAATCCTGTTCATTGATACTTTGGCAGACGTGAACCTATGGATCCTCAAGCTATCTCCATGGATCTTTGCTATTGCAGCTGTAGCACTTCAGTTCAAGCTTTCTAAGAAATCTAATAAAACTGCCGCGACCACTATTTAAATAAGGGTTATTAAATAGATTTTACAAATGAATAGTTACTGAGGTAGACAATAAAAAAGCGGGCTATGCCCGCTTTTTTATTTGAAAGAAACATTAATCAATGCATGAATAAATATCAGTATTTAAACTTGAGCACCAAAGTTAGGATCATCAGACTTTGCGGGGCTTGCGCTGGCTTTTGCTTCTGCAGAAACAAGATCATCGCGCTTGATACCAAACCACATCGCCAATGCAGCCGCAACGAATACAGAAGAGTAAATACCGAATAAGATGCCGATGGTCAATGCTAAGGCGAAGTAATAAAGTGTTGGGCCACCAAACAGCAACATGGCTAAAACCATCATCTGCGTGCTGCCATGGGTGATGATCGTTCTGCTGGTGGTGCTGGTGATGGCGTTATCAATCACTGCAGATACATCCATTTTTCTGTACTTGCGGAAGTTCTCTCTGATACGGTCAAAAATAACCACTGACTCGTTCACTGAGTATCCAAGAACAGCCAAAACCGCAGCCAATACTGAAAGGGAGAATTCCCACTGGAACAAGGCGAAGAATCCCAAAATGATCACAACGTCATGCAGGTTGGCCAAAATACCTGCCACAGCAAATTTCCATTCGAAGCGAATGGACAGATAAATCACAATGCCTAAAATAACAAACAGGAGGGCCAGCAAGCCATCCGTCGCTAATTCTTTACCTACTTGAGGACCTACAAATTCAACGCGCTTCAAAGTAACGTCAGCGCTTGATGCTTTGAGTGTATCGAGCACTTGATTACTTTGCTGTGAAGAGGAAAGAGCCTTGCCTTCAGCATCTCTTTGAAGTGGCAAACGAATCAAAACATCTTTTGAGCTACCAAAGTTTTGAACTTGCACATCTTGGTAGCCTAGTTTAGTCAAATCTGTTCTGATGGTGTTTAGAGGAGCAGTTTGCTGATAACTGATTTCCATGACCGTGCCACCTGTGAATTCAACAGATAGATGTAATCCCTTGGTGATTAAGAAAAAGACAGCAGCTAAAAAAGTGATCGCGGAAATCGCATTAAGCACCAAAGCATGGCGCATAAAGGGAATGTCACGGCGAATACGAAAAAATTCCATGTTATTGATTCCTTTTATTCAGTAGGGCGCCAAACTTCGCCAATAGATAATTTGTCTAATTTCTTTTTGCGGCCATACCAAAGATTGGCCAATCCTCTGGCAAAAAATACCGCAGAGAACATGGACGTTAAGATACCTAAACTGTGAACAACAGCGAAACCTCTGACGGGGCCTGAGCCAAATGCCAGCAAGGCAATACCGGCGATCAAGGTAGTGATGTTCGAGTCAAGAATAGTGCCCCAAGCTTTTTCAAAGCCAGTTGCAATGGCGGCTTGTGGTGTAGCTCCCGCGCGCAACTCTTCACGAATACGCTCGTTGATCAAAACGTTGGAGTCAATCGCCATACCCAAAGCCAGGGCCATCGCAGCGATACCTGGAAGAGTTAAGGTGGCTTGCAGCATTGAAAGGATGGCCACCAATAAAAATAAATTGACCGACAAAGCAATGACTGAGAACACCCCAAATAGTAAGTAATACGCAATCATGAATATCGCGATGGCAATAAATCCATAAATCACGGAGTTAAAGCCCATTGAAATATTTTCAGCACCCAAGCTTGGGCCAATGGTTCTTTCTTCAATGATTTCCATTGGAGCCGCTAATGAGCCTGCGCGAAGCAATAGAGCTAAGTCATTGGCGCTATCAGCGCTTGGTTGACCGGTGATTTGAAACTTTGAACCAAACTCGCTTTGAATGGTGGCAACCGTTAATACCTCGCCACGACCCTTTTCAAAAAGAATCATGCCCATGGGCTTGCCAATATTTTCACGGGTAATCTCTTGCATCACTCGTCCACCTGCAGAATCAAGGGAGATGCTAACGGCTGGACGCTGATTGGAATCAAACCCTGCTGACGCACTGGTGATTCGATCCCCACTAAAAATGACTGACTTCTTAAAGACAACTTGACGACCGTCACCCGTCTTGAAAACATCCAATCCTGGAGGTGGCGTTTCACCAGAGAGTAAATAGGTCTTTACGGGGTCTGCTAAGCGAGATTCAAGGGTCGCTGTTCGCCCGATGATGTCTTTTGCTCTGGCTGTATCTTGAACGCCAGGTAATTGCACAATGATTCTATCTTGACCTTGTTGCTGAATGACGGGTTCTGCAACACCTAACTCATTCACACGATTGTGCAGCGTTGATATATTTTGTTTGACAGCATTTTCTTGAACTTCTTTGATTGCAGAATCCCTGAATTTGCCAACCAACTTAAAGCCATCAGCAGACTTTTCAACATTGAAGTCAAGACTTTGTAAATTATTGTTTAGCAAGGTCCTGGCATTTGTAGCATCTTCTTGATTTGGAAATCTAACAACGATCGTATCTCCCTGGCGCTCGATGCCAGAATGACGCAAACCTTTTTCGCGAAGCTGTGAACGAGTATCAGTGCTCAGGCTCTCTAATTTCTTTTGTAGCGCACCTTTCATATCCACTTGCAAAAGGAAGTGAACCCCACCCCTTAAATCAAGCCCTAGATACATTGGCATCGCGCCTATAGAGGTTAACCAAGTGGGTGTATTAGAAATTAGATTAAGAGCGATGACATAACTTTGATCGTTGCTGTCTGGATTCAAGGATTTTTGTAAGACATCCTTGGCTTTTAATTGGGTGTCAGTGGTGTCTAGGCGTATCTTGATCGTGCCGTTAGCGCCAATGCGTTCAAATTGCATGCCTTTGGGCTCAATTTGTGCACTTTTTAAGATCTCAGCAACACGCTCTTGCATATTGCTATCAATTTTTACCGTGACTTTACCCGCTGAGATTTGTACTGCCGGAGCCTCTCCGAAAAAATTAGGAAGAGTGTATAGAGCACCAATAACAAGCGCTACAACGATGACAAGATATTTCCACAGCGGGTAACGGTTCATGCTAAATCTTTCTTAGATTTCTTTGATAGTGCCTTTTGGTAAAACAGCCGTGATTGCATTTTTTTGCATTTTCACTTCTGTTCCAGGTAGTAACTCAACTGTGACATACGGATCTTTTAGGGTGGTTACTTTGCCCATTAGACCGCCAACAGTCACAACCTCATCACCAACTGCCAATGCTTCAAGCATGTTTCTAAGTTCTTTTTGACGCTTCATTTGTGGACGAATCATCACAAAATACAAAACGACAAACATCAATATCAAGGGTATAAAACCCATTAACCCACCAGATTCTGCTCCGGCCGTCTGTGCATATGCGTTACTGATCAACATCTTATTTCCTCCAAGTAGAAAGTTTAATTTTACCCTGTAGTCTCAAGGACACCTAAAGCTCTGTTTTTATGAAATTCCTTAATAAATTCAGGGAATAGATCTTCGTCTAGGGATTGTCTAATTTCACTCATCAGATTGATGTAATAGTGAATGTTATGGATCGTGTTGAGCTGCGCCCCAAGGATCTCATTAGTTTTTTGCAAATGGTGCAAATACGCTCTTGAAAAGTTGCGGCAGGTATAGCAGGCGCAGCTTGCGTCTAAAGGGCGGGTGTCGTCTTTAAAGGCGGCATTTCTGAGCTTTAAGTCGCCAAATCGAGTGAATAGCCAACCATTTCTGGCATTTCTGGTCGGCATCACACAGTCGAACATATCGATGCCTTGGCTCACACCAAGAACCAAATCTTCAGGAGTTCCAACTCCCATCAAATAATGCGGTTTGTTTTCAGGTAATTTCGGACCAATGTGACTCAAAATTCTTTCAAACTCTGGTTTTGGCTCTCCTACTGATAGGCCACCAATGGCAATACCGTCAAAATCTTGACTTGCCACCCCATCTAAAGAGACATCTCTGAGATGTTCAAACATGCCGCCTTGCACGATGCCAAACAAAGCATTGCCTGTGTTGAGTTCTCTGAATCTATGGATAGAGCGCTCGCCCCATCGAAGCGAGAGCTCTAAAGAGTTCTTCGCAGTTTTTTCATCGGTGGTGATGCCATTTGTTTCGTAGGGCGTGCATTCATCAAATTGCATCGCAATGTCACTATTCAAGACTGCTTGGATATCCATTGATATCTCTGGAGACATGAATAACTTATCTCCATTAACCGGAGATGCAAATGCAACCCCCTCTTCGGTGATTTTTCTCAAGGCACCTAAGCTGAATACTTGAAAGCCACCAGAGTCAGTCAGAATTGGCTTTCTCCAGCCCATGAAATCATGAAGACCATCATGCTTGCCAATCACATCAAGGCCTGGCCTGAGCCATAAATGAAAAGTATTGCCAAGCACAATTTGCGCGGCTGCTTCCTCAAGGTCTCTCGGAGTCATTCCTTTGACGGTTCCGTAAGTTCCTACCGGCATAAAAATAGGAGTTTGAACTTTACCGTTTGTGAGGGTTAGCTCACCTCGGCGAGCATGAGTGCGAGGATCTTTTTTGAGAAGTTTGAAGTTGAATGAATTCATTGACGTGTGAGTAGCATGGCATCGCCATAGCTGAAAAAGCGATATTGTTGTTGAATAGCATGATCATAAGCTTTTCTGATCGGCTCTACCCCAGCGAAAGCACTGACCAACATGAGTAAGGTTGAGCAAGGCAGATGAAAGTTAGTGATCAGTTGATCGATTACTTTGAATTCATACCCAGGGGTGATGAATAACTTAGTTTCACCTTCTTGGATATTAAAAGCAGCTGATGACTCAAGAGCTCTCAGACTGGTGGTGCCCACAGCAATTACTTTGCCAC
>JBEIOY010000226.1:0-1715 GCA_040377355.1 Burkholderiaceae bacterium
GCGAACAGCTGTTATCAACATGACGGCATTTCCTTATTGCGGAGTATCTTTTTTGTTGGCTCGAAACATCGCCCAATAGCGACGGATCATATAGAAAACCACCAGACCGCCGATCAACCAAACCAGCCCATCAAAAATCATTTCAGCCAAAGTCATTATTTACCCAGTTCTCTGTTCATTGGTCATAAGAACCTGGGTTTGCCAGGCTCATCTGAATTATCAATTATCTGCTCAATGAAGCCTTTTTTAAGGATTTTAAGTAATTTCTTGACATCTTCTAAAAATACTGTATATTTATACAGTATTGGCGCTGTGCCTTGTATTTAATGGCTTTAAAAGGAGTATGTTGATGAAAACTTTGATTTCTAACCCAATTTGGTCTTTGATGAGCAGTTTGGTCATTTGGATGGTTTTTGCTGAAAAACCAGGTGAATGGCAAAGACGTGAGTGGGTTTGCTCTCGTTCAGAGTGAGCTTGATTTCTTTTCCAACTGCCGTTGAAGGCAGTCAGGGCACCAGCAAGAACTGCTTTTTTCGCCATCTTTGAAGCTCACTGGTGGCAGTGACATGCACCAACAGTTTTCCACATTTGTGGCAGCGAGGCATTCAAAAATCTTGCCGCATTTAGGACATTGAGAATCCGTTAAAGGCTTGTTCATCTTTTTAGAATAATCAAAGTGATGCCCGGATTACCATAAATATCTTTTGTCAGAATATCTTTGACAGCAGGGTATTGCCTACAAAGTTCTTGATAAGACTCTTTGCCCGGGCCCAAATCTTCACCAGCAAAATAACTGCTGATCAAGTGAGAACGTCTTTGATAGATCAACTCTTGGCGAATGGCTTCCTTGATTCGACCGCCTTGTCCGCCTGAGCCGTAACCATGAATCACTTTTACAACTCTGATGGCTGTTTTAGCTAGCTCATCTAAAGCTCGATCAAAAAGTATCAAGGCTTCGTCGACCCTGGGTAAATTCTCTTCTAAATTGAGCGTGAAAATGCCCGCCAACTTTTTAGGCAGTGGCGGTGTTTCTTGCGATCCACAGTAAGGACACTCTGACTGCAGGGCGCCTCGTGGGTTGCCGCAATCAGGGCAGAGGACGGATGGTGGCTTGACCATTTAACCAAGCTTCTAAACACTCAACCACACCGGTGGTGAATGACTTGAACACAGGCTGCGCGACAAAGCCAAGGTGTGGGGTGAGCAATGTGTTGGGTGTTGTGCGTAAAGGATGATCGGCGGGTATTGGCTCGACATCAAAAACATCCACTGCTGCGCCGCCGATACTTTGTTTTTGAAGTGCTTGAACCAGTGCATTCGTATCAACCAAGGTTGAGCGGGATGTGTTGATCAGTAAAGCGTCTTTCTTCATCAAGGACAGTTTTTCTTGATTGATCATGCCCTTGGTTGCTGGGCTCGCAACGATGTGCAAAGAAACAATGTCAGATGTTTGCATCAGGGCATCCATGCTGACCGATTCAGCGCCCACAGCAATGGCCCTCTCGGCAGTCATGTTAGGACTCCAGGTCACAACTTTCATACCAAAGGCCAGTGCGATTTTGGCCACGCGTGAGCCAATTTCACCCAAACCCACCAAGCCTAAAGTTTGGCCTTTTAAAACTGGTAATAAAGAATGTTGATTGCGCCATTGCTTATCAACGATCAGCTTATTTTGCTCAACCAATCTTTTGTGAAGACCCAAAATCAATGCCCAA
>JBEIOY010000036.1:0-10501 GCA_040377355.1 Burkholderiaceae bacterium
AGCTGGGGTCCTCTTTCTGCTGTATCAACTTGTTACCCATAGGAAGAATACCTGCTTCTTGGCGAAGAATCTTATAAGTGGCATTGTCAGTATATTTACTTATTTTTTCAATCAAATGAATCTTTAGCTGCTCCGCAACAAGTAAATCCTTTGAAAATACAGTGTACTCAATCAAAGCTTTATTATTTGAAGTGGGCAAGCAATAGATAAAAGCTAGACCTTCTTTAAAATTAGAATCGAAGTCCATTAACACTATTTTATCTTCAGCAAATAAAGCGGCATCAAGCTCCACCTCATACCCCACAAAAGATTGCCACATCAGAGAATCTTTTTTAGACACAGCTTTAACTGGTCTTGTATCAACCACATTTGATGCCGTTGCTAAAAATGTTGATGTTTGAATTTGCCAAACATCCCTCTTCTGCACTTCGTCAATTAATTTCTCTCCATTTATTAGCTGAATTTGTGTATTTGACTTAATGGCGCTCAAGGTATGTTTGTAAAAAATGTCGCTGGGCAACATTAAATACGGTGTGTCGTTGCAGCTGTAGTCAGAAGCCACGTGATTGTTCTTAATCGTGAATGTATTCCATTTGTAAGGGGCTAAATCTCCATGAATTGGCTCTTTAAGATCCCAGAAACACCACGTACGATCATTGGCGTAGCGCTCTCTCTCCTCAATAATCAAAGTTTTGGGGCAATTCTCACCAAATTGAGACAACTGATAAGCAAGACTCAATCCCGCACAACCGCCACCAATAATAACGAGGTCAAAGTGTTGATTCATGAGCGTGAGGAAGATTTTTTAACGATTGGTGAAGTCGGGCTTGATGCTGTTTTTTGTACCTATAGAAACTGGCATTAAAAAAGGAGCTTAATAATATTTGAATTGTTAAGCCAAACTTTAATGATTTTGAAACAAACACCCTGCCATTCCAAAAAGCATAGTTTTCATTCTTAAGTTTCACTCCTATGTTGCGGTATAAAAAACCCGCAATCGCCATCCCCATTCTTGCCCTGAATGGCAAAAAGCACAGGCCATCATGGCCACTTTGATAATAGGTGTCTGCCATATTTAGCAAATTAGTCAGATTTTTAGAAATGAGATTCCTTGTATCTTTATCAGGGTGAATCAATAAGGCTGGCTCTAGGCTTTTGCACATGCTTCCCGGAATATACCTTCTATGCATCACGGCATCCTCTGACACATCTCTACAGATATTAGTCAGTTGCATTGCAATTCCTAAATCAATGGCATGAGCGTATGCTCGCTCATCCTTTACGTCAAGTATCTTGCTCATCATCAGGCCAACAGTGCCAGCAACCTGGTAACAATAGATAAGAAGCTGATCTTCAGACTCAATACGAACGGATTTAAGATCTGAAATTACACCATTGATCAGTTCAATCGCTATTTTTACATCAATATTCTTTTTATTAAAAAGCTTAATTGCATCATCTATGACCGGGTCATTAGATTTGCCCTGAATAATTTCAGTGATAACTTTTGTTAAAGTTTCGTGGGCGTGAGCTTTATCATCACCTTCATCGCCAATATCATCAATATATCTACAAAACCTATAAAGTCTTGTTGCATCTTCGGCATGCTCTTGCTTTAGTAAAAATTTAGCCCAAAAAAAGGTCTTACCTTTACTAGATAGAATTTTGTTTGATTCATTTATGTAATCAATTGAATATTGATCAACTGGTGTCATTTAAAGTCTACGGCTGCCGGTATTAGATGATCAATCACTTTAGCCGAACAAAGAACTCCAGGCAAGCCAGCCCCAGGATGCGTTCCCGCTCCAGAGATGTATAGGTTTTTTATGCCTTCTGCCTTATTGTGGAATCTAAACCATGCTGACTGTCGAAATAAAGGGGCAATTGAAAATCCCGCCCCATGCGTGCTTAGATAATTACTCTGAAAGTCTTTTGGTGTCATAAAAAAGTCTTCAGTCATGTGCTTTTTAAGATCAGGCAGAATGGTTTGGTCCAGCGCCTCAACGATTTTATTTTTAAGTATTTCACCCTCAATTGACCAATCAATGTCTGCCTTGAGATTGGGAACTGGGCATAAGACATAAAAACTATCACAACCTTCAGGGGCAAAAGATTCATCTGTTGCGGTGGGCCGATGAATGTAAAGCGAGAAGTCATCAGATAATATTTTTTTATCAAAAATATTGCTGAGCAGTTCTTTATATGTTTTTCCAAGCCAAATGGTGTGATGAACCACATCAGGATATTTTCTGGTGGTGCCGAAGTAGATCACCATTAAACCCATCGAGTAATGAGCCAATTGAAGCTTCACCTTGGTCGCAATAGCAACATCATCTTGATCAACCATGTTTTGGTAAAGATACGCAGGATCAGCATTGGATACGATGATATCGGCGCTTACCTTGGAGCCGTCCTCTAGAGTTAAACCTACAGCCCTACCGTCATCAATAATTATTTTCTTAACCGATTGATTCAAAACAATTTCAATATTATTTCGTTCCATCAAATTCTTGTAAGCGCTAACAATGGCGCCGGTGCCGCCCATAGCAAAAAAGACGCCGAATCTTCTCTCTAGGTAATGAATCAATCCGTAAATACTCGTTGTCGAAAAGGGGTTTCCGCCCACCAATAACGGCTGAATTGAAAACGCTTGACGTAACTTGGGATTCATTAGATGTCTTGAGACCATTCCCCAGACGCTCTCATAACTTCTCAAAATAAGTAGTTTTGGAATAAGAGAAATCATCAACATAAATCGATGAAATGGAATAGCAGATAACTTTGTAAATGCTATGTCGTAGATGTTTTTAGAATGAATCAGTAGTTTTTTGTAACCCTCTTTATCTCGGGGTTCTATCTTGTCGATTTCAGCTAAAGTATCTTCGATCGACCCGCCATAATCAAAAGTTGTTTTATCTGAAAAATAAAAGCGATACCATGGTGTTAGGGGCACCAATTGAACATGATCCTCAAGCTTCTCGTTAAAGAGCTCAAATAATTCTTCGAGTAGAAATGGCGCTGTTATCACTGTTGGTCCAGCATCATGCTTGAACCCATTTCTGACGAATACCTGGGCCCTACCACCCAACATTGGGCTTCTATCAATGATTTTTACTTGATAACCCTTAGCTCTTAATCTTAAAGCAGAAGCAATGCCACCAAAGCCAGAACCGATAACTACGGCCTGTCTAGGAGTAATGGTCATTTTTTAATTGTGCTTGAATCTGTTGAATCATTTTTAGCAGGTGCTCACTCATGGCATCTGGCAGCATTTCTGCTGTCTGTGCCGCCTCTGATAGGTATTGCTCCGTTAATTTAATTGCACTTCCCACCGGATCTTCAGATCCTGCATCTTTTAGCAAATGGACCACGTTCAGTGATTTTTTCTGGCCATTGGCTGGTGAATCTTTATCAATATCCTGTAGATCATCGGCCATTTGATATGCAACAGAAAAAGCGCTGACACTTTTTCTAACGATTTCCAAGTAGTGATTCTGTGACGATAGGACAATTGCAAGCTCTAGCGGTAAACCCAATAAAGCACCGGATTTGGCCTTTGCAATTCTTACGTAAGCATCAATGCATTGAATGGGGTGGGCTTTGTATTCTATGTCATCTGACTGACCCTCGATGACCGATGAAGTGCGTCGACCCACAAGTGAAATAACGATTGGTAATGATCTCGCATTACTGATGCCGGCCAATAAGCTATAAGCACTTGAAAGCAATAGATCGCCTGCGCAGATAGCAATGTTAGTGCCGTATTTTTTCCAAACCGTTATTTGGCCTCTGCGGATTTCATCCATGTCTTGAATATCGTCATGGATCAGGGATGCGTTGTGCAACAACTCAGAAACTGCAGAGATGATGAGCATGTCGTCATACTCAACATTAAATTCTATACATGCACTCAGGCAAAGTCTCATTCTTACTTTTTGACCTGGCGCGTCTAGATGGTACTTAGCTGCCTGAAGCGCTAAGTTATGAATTTTTGATGATTCGGTGGCAGTGCCGAATATGTGCCCGTCAATTAATGCATCTACCTGGCGAACTAATTCGTCAATAGATGAATCCAAACCTGTTGAAGGTTTAGATAATTTAATTAATGTTTGAGCTGTCATTGATTAATTTCAAAAAAAATCGGGCACATCTTTTTAATTGTTTTTTTCAATTTAAAGATATGCCCGAGTATTTGACTCTAGTTACTGATTATGACTTCTTTTCGCTTTCAGAAACAGCTACTGACCAGATGATCACGCCAAATGCAATCTTGTTCAATACGTCAGCAAGGTTGTAAATGATGTTCAAGGCGTTAGCACTTGATTCTGGTGAAGCACCTGTTAGGTAACCGAAGAAATAACCAATCGGGTAGATCGCCCAACCGATAGTAACAATCCAACGCATTAAGTTAAATGCTGACTGTACATTTGCTGGAGCTTGTTGTGCATTGATCTTGCTGGCTTCGCCGGCGAAGATTTCCCAAAGGATATATATCCAACCGATCATACCGATGATGAATGCAGGCCATACAGCCATGTATCCAGCTTCGCCCAAGTATCCACCGATCAACATTACCAATGTACCAATCATCAAGCGCCAAAACACGCCTGTTGGTACTTTTGCAATTGCTGAAAGAATCAAGTAGAACTCAATCATCAATAGTGGTACTGTAATTAACCAGTCGATATAACGGAAAACTGTTGGTGATGCACCTGTTGCAACCCAAACATCGCGCATGTAGAAATAATGCACAGCTGCAATCAATGTAACCAAACCAGAAACAGTTAATGAAGTCTTCCACTTTGCGCTAACACGATCTCTCTCCAAGAAGAAAAATGCTGTTGAAGCAACAAGTGCCATTGAAATCAACCAGAAGGAGATTCCAACGAAGTCAGTTGACTTTAAGACCAGAGTTTCTGCGTAAGCAGGTGATGCGATAAGACCTAGTGTCATTAAACCTAGGACTGATTTGCATCGGATTAAAGCGTTTTTTAGTGTAATCATTTGCTTCTCCATAAAAAATTAATGTGTAACTGCGTTTAAAACTTGTGGTCAAAAACACATAAATAACTAATTTGTCTTAGACAAGTAGCAGAGTCATATTACTCCTAAATTTTTTGATTCAGTTGATGGTTTACCCTAGTTTTTAGGTACTTTTTTGCATTTTTTTACATTTTTGGTGCGTGTGCACTGCACAACAATGACGATTTTTGTGCAACACCTTATTCAACTATGCTCAATAGTCATTGATTGATTGAAATTACCCAGATAACAGGGCAACAATAAAAAAGACTCAGGAATTTCTTCCTAAGTCTTTGATTTTATTGGTGGGCCCTCGCGGACTTGAACCGCGGACCAAAGGATTATGAGTCCTCTGCTCTAACCAGCTGAGCTAAGGGCCCGTATGGATTAATCTTCCTCTAAGAAGCTCTTAAGTTTGTCGCTTCTGCTTGGATGACGCATTTTACGCAAAGCTTTTGCTTCAATTTGACGAATACGCTCACGCGTGACGTCAAACTGCTTACCAACCTCTTCCAAAGTATGGTCAGTGCTCATCTCAATACCAAAACGCATTCTCAAAACTTTGGCTTCACGTGGTGTCAATGAATCAAGGATGTCTTTGACCACATCACGCATTGAGTCATGTAAAGCAGCTTCTTGTGGAGCCAAAGTGTTGGTGTCTTCAATGAAGTCGCCCAAGTTTGAATCTGCATCATCACCAATCGGAGTTTCCATTGAGATAGGTTCTTTAGCGATCTTCATGATCTTGCGAATCTTATCTTCTGGAATCTCCATCTTCAGCGCCAATGTTGCAGCATCAGGCTCAACACCTGTCTCTTGCAAAATTTGACGACTGATACGGTTCATCTTGTTGATGGTTTCAATCATGTGAACAGGAATACGGATTGTGCGGGCCTGGTCAGCGATTGAACGCGTGATTGCCTGACGAATCCACCATGTTGCGTATGTTGAAAACTTATAACCACGGCGGTACTCAAACTTATCGACCGCTTTCATCAAACCAATATTGCCTTCCTGAATCAAGTCCAAGAACTGCAAGCCACGGTTGGTGTATTTTTTAGCGATTGAAATCACCAAACGTAAGTTGGCAACAGTCATTTCACGTTTAGCTGCACGAGTACGTTTCTCGCCTTCGTTCATCTTCTTATTCACTTCTTTTAATTCTGGAAGCGGTAAGACCACGTTATTTTGAATATCAATCAACTTTTGTTGAATTTCTTGAACGGCAGGGATGTTTCTTTCAAGAATCGCCGCGTAAGACTTGGCATCTTTTAGCAAGATTGAAGACCACTTTAAATTCAATGCTTGTTTTGGTAGGGCTGCAAGTACTTCACCGCGTGGTACACCCACTTTATCAACAAGGACTCGAACCAAGCTGCGCTCCAATGCCCACACTTGATCAACTTGCTTGCGCATCGTGTCACAAAGTTTTTCTACTGACTTGGCCGTTAAGCGAAACCCCATCAATTCATTGCGAATTGCTTCTTGTGCTTTTTTGTAGCCAGGGGAGTTGTAGCCTTCTTTTTCGTGTGCTTTGCGCATCTTTTCAAATTGATTGCGAATCACCACGAATTTAACCAAAGAAAGCTGCTTTAATTCTTCAAGCTGTTTGGCAGATGCGGTATTACCGCCGCCGCCCGTATCTTCATCACCCTCTTCACCCTCTTCGCCCTCTTCAATAGGCTCCTCTTCTTCAACGGCAGTCATTGGAATGTCTTCTGCATTTGGATCAACCAACCCATCGACAAACTCATCGATTTCCATCGTACCTTCTTCGATTTTTTTGACGTTGACCAAAATCTCTGAAATAGTCACTGGGCATGCTGATAATGCCATCACCATTTCTTTAAGACCGGCTTCAATTTTCTTGGCAATGACAATCTCGCCTTCGCGAGTCAAAAGATCAACCGTACCCATTTCACGCATGTACATGCGCACTGGATCGGTGGTTCTGCCAAACTCAGAGTCAACGGTTGATAAAGCTGCTTCAGCCTCTTCTTCAGCTTCTTCTTCGGTGGTGGCAGATGGTGCATTCTCATTCAACAACAATGTTTCTGCGTCTGGAGCTTGTTCGTAAACGGTGATGCTGATGTCACTCAACAAGCTGATCAATGTTTCCAATGAATCAGAATCAGAAATCTCATCTGACATCACGTCATTGATTTCGCCATGCGTTAAGTAACCGCGTGACTTACCCATCTTGATCAAATGCTTCAAACGGGCGCGACGCAACTCTTGCTGTTCTTCACTACCTAATTTCTGGGCATTGAACTCTTGTAACAATGCTTTTTCTTTTGCTTTGCGATCTCGTGCTTTTTGACGGTCCGTGCGGTTATCCACATTAGGATCAACTGGCTCTACTGGCTTTGGTTTACGACCGCGTGTTTTTTTAATGGGCTCACCATTCTCATCGGTGGCAACCACTAAAGTTGCTTCGCCTTCTTTAACTTTTTTGCCTGCGTTTTTTTGTTTTTCTGCTTTAGCTAATTCCTTGGCCAATGCTTTGGCTAACTTAGCTTCCTCTTTTAATTCTTTTGCAGTTTTAACTACAACCTTTGTCGCCTTTGCTCCCTTAACCTGTTTAGCTGGTTTAACTGGCACCTTAGCAATAACTTTTTTAGCTGCAGGTTTGGCAACTGCTTTAACTGTTTTTTTAGTCGCCGCCTTTACTACGGCCTTCTTGGCTACTGGCTTTGATGCAACTTTCTTGGCCACAGGTTTCTTAGCTGCTGGCTTGGCTGTTGGCTTTTTGGCTAGCGGCTTTTTGGGCGCTGGCTTAGCTGCTGGTTTTGTTGTTTTCTTGGCAACTGGCTTTGCTGCTGCTTTTTTAGGGGTTGGCTTCTTAGCTAGCGGCTTTGCACTTACTTTTTTAGGAATTGCCTTAGAAACGACTTTTTTGGCTTTAGATGCTGGCATAATGTTAGTACTCACTCACTTTAATAGACTAAGAAGTTACAAAACTGCTAACTTATTGAATTTCATTAGAAATTCGGAAACCTTGTATTATAGTCGGTGAGTTAGAGTTTTTCCAGATTATTTGAGTTTTGTCATTAATTGACGATAGCGCTCAATATCACCCTCTTGGGTTTGACCAGCGGCTATTCTGGCAGCAATTTCGGTCATTTGATCTTTTAAATCAACATGTTCCAGTTTTTTCAGAGTGCTGTAAAAGTCTTCCTTGGCAATATCTTCGGTTAAATCACTTTGCATGATTCTTTCGCGCAGGATGGCATAGGATTTGGCCAGAGGTGCCCGGTCTAATTGCTCCTGAAATACCGCAAAACCAACATTTGATGGCATTTGCTCACACTGGAAAATCAAATCCGCCATCAGTGCCATGGCTTTTTCTGATCTTTTTTGGGCAGCACCCAAAATTAAACGCTTGGCTTCAGGTTCAAGCTTTCTTGCAAAGAATGGAAATTGCAAAAGAATTCTTAAAATTTGCTCTGCCAAGTCTGTCGGTGCCGTGGGTGGTGGGCCAGAAGAAATCGGGGCTTTCTTGGTCCACGGTTTTTTACCATTAGAGCCAGCGCTCATGTATTTTTCACTGCCAGTGTTGCTAACTGGTGTCATTTGTTTTGGTTGAACAACTGGCTTGAACCCACAAAATGATTCCAACTCTACTGGAGTGATGCCAACTCTTTGCGCCAGCTCACGAATCAATTGAGCTCTCAATGCAATCGCAGGCATCGACAACAAGAGTGGCTTGGCTGCGTGTTGAGTTTGCGCTCTGCCTTCAGGTGTATTCCAATCATGACCTTCATTGGCTACCTGAATCAAAAAAGAAGACAGTGGCATCGCTTGGCGAATGGCTTCTTCAAAAGCTGGGGCGCCGCGCTCTCTGACAAAACTATCAGGATCATGCTCAGTTGGCAAAAATAAGAATTTAATTTCTTTGTCATCGGCCATCATCGGCAAACAAGCTTCAAGCGCCCTCTTCGCAGCTCGCTGACCTGCAGCATCACCATCGAATGAAAAAATGATGCGATCGGTTTGACGCATCAAAGCTCTGACGTGATTGGCTGTGCATGCTGTGCCCAAAGTGGCCACGCCATTGGCAAAACCCAATTGAGCGAGCGCCACTACATCCATATAGCCCTCGCAAACAATCACGCATCCTTTATCTCTGATGGCTTGTCGTGCTTCAAATAAGCCATACAAAGTATTGCCTTTAGAAAACAGTGGTGTCTCGGGGGAATTTAAATATTTAGGTTCGCCAGCATCCAAAATTCGGCCGCCAAAAGCAATCACTTGCCCCTTGGGATTGCGAATCGGGAACATGATTCGATCACGAAAGCGGTCATAGCGTTTTGCCTCAGACTGAATAATCAAGCCAGCTTCAACCAAAACATTTGCAATCGAATCTTGAGAGTATGCACCGAAGACAGCTTCCAATCCCTGCCAGGATTCTGGTGCGTAACCCAAGTTAAATCGCTTGGCGATTTCTCCACTCAAACCACGGCCTTTTAAGTAATCAATGGCTCGTGTGTTGAGTTTTAATTGTTGCTTATACCAATCAGCGGCTGGTGACATGACTTCGCTCAGAGCAATTGCCTGTTGTTGTTTGGCAAGATCTTGAGGTCTACGCTCCTCACGTGGCACGGTCAATCCAGCAGATCTTGCCAGTTCTTCAATGGCATCTACATACGTTAGACCTGAATGCTCCATGAGAAAGCTGATGGCAGATCCATGTGCTCCACAACCAAAGCAGTGATAAAACTGTTTGGTTGGTGAAACGCTGAATGATGGAGACTTCTCATTATGAAAAGGGCACAGACCCTGAAAGTTAGCACCCGCTTTTTTCAATGTCACATGACGTCCAACAACCTCGACGATATCGATGCGATTCAATAAATCAGCAATGAAGGATTGAGGAATCATGTTGGTAGTCTAGGGTAATTCTTTATTTTGTTAAAGCGGCTTTCACTTGAGCAGATACAACACCCATGTCGGCTTTACCAGCCAATTGTGATTTAACAAGACCCATGACCTTGCCCATGTCTTGCGGGCCAGCTGCACCAACTTCTGTAACGGCTTTTGCAACCACTGCAGCCACTTCAGCTTCAGACATTTGCTCTGGCATATAAGCCTGCAAAATAATCAGTTCAGCACTTTCAATTGCTACCAAGTCATCACGTTTGGCTGCTTGAAATTGGGAAATAGAATCTTTGCGTTGTTTGATCAGTTTTTCAATGATGGCAACGACTGCGCCGTCATCCAACTCAATGCGCTCATCCACTTCTTTTTGCTTGATGGCAGCCAATAATAAGCGAATGGTTCCCAGGCGAACAGTGTCTTTTGCGCGCATGGCATTTTTCATATCTTCTGTGATTTGATTTTTTAAGCTCATCTTTACTCCTCAAATGAAAAAACCCACTGCGGGATAACCGTCAGTGGGTTTGTCTTATCCCAAGGCTAGAAATCCAGCCTGAGAAAAAATTAATACATTTTCTTAGGCAACATCTGGCTGCGAATACGC
>JBEIOY010000224.1:0-1761 GCA_040377355.1 Burkholderiaceae bacterium
CTCTAAGTTCATCGCGATTGAGCGCTTCACTTGTTCAAATAAAAATCTGCGATTTGGTAAACCGGTGACATCATCGTAATACGCAAGGTGTGCAATTTTAGAAATGGACTCATTACGCTCCAATGCAATGCTAATTAGCCTAGCTGACTGCTCAATCAGAGTAATATCAAATTCATCTGGCGTTTGTGCACCATGGTGATATATGCCAAAAGCACCAAGCACATTACCTTTAGAGCCCATAATAGGCTCCGCCCAACTTGAGCCTATCCCATATTGTTGCGCAATCTCTCTTTTTTTAGTTCCATATGGGTGCGTCATGACATCCTCTACAATCACGCGCTCTTTGGTAAAGGCTGCCGTTCCGATAGAACCAGCGCCCATGCCAATTTTCATGCCCTCCAAAGATTGTACAAATCCATCTGGCAAGCTCAGCGCAGAGGCTATATGCAATTGCTTGGTCTTTTCATCCAACAATGCAATTAAGCAAAACATGGCCGGATTAATTTGCTCCAGCCCGGATACTATGCTATCCAGCACCACTTGCAGATTTTCCTCACTGACTACCAATTCAAGCATGCGGCTTCTAAATTGCTCGTAATTGGACATGCGGCGACGGTTGGAAATATCCCTTGCAAAACCCACCGTCCCAACCACTTTATCACCCACAATGACCGGAGACTTGTAAGCTTCAAACCATAAGCGCTTACCTTCCACTTCAATGATTGCATCCAAGGTCTTTGGCTCACGGCTTAACATCACCATTTTATCTTGAGACCGATAAGACTCCGCCAGATCTGGTGTCCAGAAATCCGAGTCAGTTTTACCAATCACTTGGTCAAATGAAGTTGCGCCACATGCGTGCAAAAATGCACGGTTCACAGTGAGAAAACGGCTATCTTTGTCTTTTAACCAGACCATGAACGGGAAGTTATCAAGCAAAGAACGTTGGTAGGCCTCTTTTTGCCTCAACTCTAACTCTGCTTGCTTCATGTCAGAAATATCAAACAGTGTCATGCGCACCATCGACTGATTTTCCATGGCGTGTGTACGCACACAACTCAGTTTCACATCCACATGAGTATTGGCCTCTTCATTCGAGAGGTTTAACTCAAACTCTTGTTCGGCGCCTTCTTGCAAACCTTTAAGCACTGCAAACTGTGTTTGCCAGTATTTTTTATGCGATTGAGAAACAAAGTGCGCAAAACGTTCTTTTCCTAGATCTTTGCGCTTCAGGCCCAGAATAGAACGCGCTTTCCAATTGGCTTCTGACACCATACCGCTTTCATTCACTGTTAGATAACCCACTGGGGCAAACTCATACAAATCCATGTAGCGTTCATTTGATTCCAACAAGGCTTGCTGTGTTTTACGTAACTTCGCCTGCTCTTCTTTACGCTCAGTAATAATATCGAACACACCTAACAAACCAATAATCTGATTATTTGAATTGCTAAGCGGCACCTTTGATTTCAATGCCCAGTCACGTTTACCTTGATGATTGATAACCTCTTCTTCGTAAAACAATTTTGATTCAGCCGCTTGCATAATAGCGGTATCGTCTCGTTTGAATTTAACGGCATACTCGGATGGAAAGAAGTCTTCATCTGTTTTACCAAAAATATCAGCTGGATCTTGCAAGCCCATATCTTGCGCGAAGGTTTTGTTGCAACCTAAATAGCGTGACTGTTTATCTTTCCAAAAAATTCTGGAAGGCACAGCATCAATGACGGTGATCAGTAAATAACGAGACTCCTCTATGGC
>JBEIOY010000105.1:0-5209 GCA_040377355.1 Burkholderiaceae bacterium
ACACCGATTCCAGCATCAGCCAAGGATGTTCTTGAACAAATTCGTTTGGCTCAAAAATAAGCCAATCATTGATCAACTAATAAACACCTAAAAAGACCCGCTTGCAAACAGAAGATCAAATACTCGTTGATGCCATCTGTGGTGCTGATGCCAAGCCTGGATCGGCGCAGCGTCGAGCCATGGCCAAAGCCATCACTTTATTGGAGTCAACCAGACCCGATCATCGTTTAAGGGCGGATGAAGTGCTCAATGCCATTCTTCCAAAAAGCGGCCATTCTTTTAGATTAGGTATTTCTGGTGTTCCCGGTGTTGGTAAATCCACTTTCATTGAAGTCTTGGGCTTGTACCTCATAAGTAAAGGTCATCGCGTGGCGGTCTTGGCCATCGACCCTTCTTCTACAGTTTCGGGCGGTTCGATCTTGGGCGATAAAACCCGCATGGAATTTTTATCAGTCAATGAAAAAGCATTCATCAGACCCACGCCTTCATCAGGCAATCTTGGTGGTGTAGCTGAAAAAACACGTGAAGCCATGTTAGTTGCTGAAGCAGCTGGTCATGATGTGGTGATTGTTGAAACCGTGGGTGTTGGTCAAAGTGAAACAGCTGTTAGCAACATGACCGATATGTTTGTTTTATTGCAACTGCCCAATGCTGGCGATGATCTTCAAGCCATTAAAAAAGGCGTGATGGAATTAGCTGATTTAGTGGTCATTAATAAAGTTGACTTAGATCCAGATGCTGCGACCAGAGCCCAAGTACAGATCATGAGCTCATTGCGACTATTTAGTATGCACGGCAACCCTGAGCATGCCCATCATGATGAAACTCTTTGGCATCCCAAGGTGATGCGCATGAGCGCATTGAAGTCTGAGGGTATCACTGAGTTTTGGGACATGGTCAATACATTCAAAGATATTCAGACGAAGCATGGTCACTTGGCATTGAGAAGAAAGCAGCAAGCCCAAGCATGGATGTGGGAACGCATCGAAGCAGGCTTGAGGCAAAACTTCAAAGCCAATGCCCAAGTACAAAAACTTTTACCTGAATTAAGTGAGGCGGTGAATTCAGGAACTGTGGCAGCCTCGGTGGCCGCCAGAAGATTATTAGATTTAATGAAGTAAGAGCTGTTTATTTAAAAAGCAAGAAACAGGTTAATTTTAAGATTTAGAAACAAGGGAGAGCATTTCATGCACGACATCATCAAACAACTGGAAGCCAAGCGTGAGCAAGCTCGCCTGGGCGGCGGTCAAAAGCGCATTAACGCCCAGCACGGCAAAGGCAAGTTGACGGCCCGCGAGCGCATTGAGTTGTTGTTAGACGAGGGCTCATTTGAAGAATGGGACATGTTTGTTGAGCATCGTTGCACAGATTTTGGTATGGCCAATGAATCTGTGCCTGGAGATGGTGTGGTGACTGGTTACGGCATGATCAATGGTCGCTTGACCTTTGTTTACTCTCAAGACTTCACCGTGTTCGGCGGCTCCCTGTCCGAAGCTCATGCTGAGAAAATTTGTAAGGTCATGGATCAAGCCATGAAGGTCGGAGCTCCAGTGATTGGTTTGAATGACTCAGGTGGCGCACGTATTCAAGAGGGTGTGGCATCCTTGGGTGGTTATGCTGAGATTTTCCAGCGCAACGTTTCAGCTTCAGGAGTGATCCCACAAATTTCTTTGATCATGGGCCCTAGTGCTGGTGGTGCAGTTTATTCACCAGCATTGACTGATTTTATTTTCATGGTCAAAGACAGTTCATACATGTTCGTGACGGGTCCTGAGGTTGTAAAGACTGTGACTCATGAAGAAGTAACAGCAGAAGAGTTAGGCGGCGCCATCACTCACTCAACCAAATCAGGTGTATGTGATCGAGCCTTTGAAAATGATGTTGAAGCAATTTTGATGTTGCGTCGTTTCTTTAACTATCTGCCTTTATCCAATAAAGAAAAGCCACCGGTTCGAAAAGCTGCTGACACGGCAGAATATTTAGATTATTCATTAGACACACTGGTGCCAGATAACGCGAACAAACCTTATGACATGCATGAACTCATCACCAAGACGGTTGATGACGGTGATTTCTTTGAGCTTCAACCAGATTATGCGAAAAACATCATCATTGGTTTTGCGCGTATTGAAGGTCAAACAGTCGGCATCGTTGCCAACCAACCATTGGTCTTGGCTGGTTGCTTAGATATCAAATCTTCGATCAAGGCAGCGCGTTTCGTGCGTTTCTGCGACGCCTTCAATATCCCAGTGGTGACTTTTGTTGATGTGCCAGGATTCATGCCAGGTACCTCACAAGAATACGGCGGCATCATCAAGCATGGCGCTAAATTACTTTATGCCTATGCTGAATGTACCGTTCCTAAAATTACTGTGATCACTCGCAAAGCATATGGCGGTGCGTATGACGTGATGGCCTCTAAGCACTTAAGAGGAGATGTGAACTTTGCATGGCCTTCAGCTGAAATTGCGGTGATGGGGCCAAAGGGCGCTGTTGAAATTATTTTCCGTGAAGAAAAAGGTGATCCTGCCAAATTAGCCGAGCGCGAAGCAGAGTACAAAGCCAAGTTCGCTAATCCATTTGTGGCTGGTCGTCGCGGTTACATTGATGACGTGATCATGCCTCATGAAACTCGTAAACGTGTTGCTAGGTCTTTGGCTATGCTCAAAGACAAGGATATTGAAAATCCTTGGCGCAAACACGGCAACATCCCCCTTTAATCGATTAGGACAAGAACATGTTTAAAAAGATTCTGATTGCTAACCGTGGTGAGATTGCTTGCCGCGTGATTAAAACAGCCCGCAAGATGGGCATTAAAACTGTTGCAGTTTATTCGGAAGCAGATAAAGAGGCGCGCCACGTTGAGTTGGCCGATGAGTCTGTTTGCATTGGCCCAGCTCCATCACGTGAGTCTTACCTTAAGATGGATAACATCATCAAGGCTTGCAAAGATACTGGCGCTGAAGCGGTTCACCCTGGTTATGGTTTCTTATCTGAGAACGAAGCTTTTGCTAAACGTTTAGAAGAAGAAGGCATCATTTTCATTGGACCAAAACATTATTCCATCGCTGCGATGGGTGACAAGATCGCATCTAAGAAGTTAGCCAATGAAGCTAAAGTTAATACCATTCCTGGTTATAACGATGCGATTGATACGCCTGACTCTGCAGTAAAGATTGCGCAGGGCATTGGTTACCCTGTCATGATCAAAGCTTCAGCTGGTGGTGGCGGTAAAGGTTTGCGCGTTGCATTTAACGATAAAGAAGCTTTTGAGGGTTTTTCTGCTTGTAAAAATGAAGCATTAAACAGCTTTGGCGATGATCGCGTCTTTATCGAAAAGTTTGTTGAAGAGCCGCGTCATATTGAGATTCAGGTTTTAGGTGATGCCCATGGCAACACTGTTTATCTGTGGGAGCGTGAGTGTTCTATTCAGCGTCGCCATCAAAAAGTCATTGAAGAGGCGCCTTCACCATTCATCAGTGAGGCGACTCGGAAAGCCATGGGTGAGCAAGCCGTTGCTCTAGCTAAAGCTGTTAAATACCAATCAGCCGGAACAGTTGAATTCGTTGTGGGCAAAGATCAGTCTTTCTATTTCTTAGAAATGAACACGCGCCTACAGGTAGAGCATCCTGTCACAGAATCAATCACAGGCCTTGATCTTGTAGAGCAAATGATCCGGGTAGCCGCTGGTGAAAAACTATCATTTGGTCAAAGCGATATTCCACGCAATGGCTGGTCGATGGAGTGTCGTATCAATGCAGATGATCCATACCGCAACTTCTTACCATCAACCGGTCGTTTGGTGAGATACCAACCACCTGAAGAGGTGAATGGTGTGCGCGTGGACACCGGCGTCTATGAAGGCGGTGAGATACCAATGTTCTACGACTCCATGATTGCTAAATTGATTGTGCATGGCAAAGACCGCTTGGATGCCATTACGAAAATGCGCGCTGCATTGAATAAATTTGTTATTCGCGGCATACATTCAAACATTCCATTTCAAGCAGCCTTGATGCAGCATCCACGCTTTATTTCTGGAGACTTTAATACAGGCTTTATTGCCGAAGAGTTTCCACATGGTTTTAGGGCCAGTGATGTCAAGCCTGCAGACTTGGGCTTGATGGATGCATTGGCAACGGCAGTTCACCGCCGCTACTTGGAGCGTGCCACAGGCATCTATGGCCAATTAGAAGGTCATGAGATGAAGATTCCAGATAGCTTTGTTGTAGCTTCTGGCGAGGCTGGCAAGATGGGTTATGTGACAACCACTATTGCAGCGACAGCTTCGGGTTACAAAGTCATTGTTAAAGATAAGACTTATGACATTCAGACTGAATGGAACCCGGGTCAAATTATTTATAGCGCAGTTATTAACGGTCAAGAAATTGCAGCTCAAGTAGAGCGCACTAATTTGTTCTACCGTATTCAGTTTGATGGCGTGCGTGTTGATAGTTTGGTCTTGACACCTAACGGTGCTGAGATGCAAAAGTTAATGCCTTTCAAAGAACCGCCAGATATGTCGAAGTTTTTGTTGTCCCCAATGCCTGGTTTGTTGGTCGATGTGGCAGTCACCGTTGGTCAAAAAGTAGAGGCAGGTCAACGTCTTGCTGCCATTGAAGCCATGAAGATGGAGAACGTCTTATTAGCTACTCAAGATGGTGTGGTTGCCGAAGTGATGGCTGCCAAAGGTGAAAGTCTTGCAGTTGACCAACAAATTCTAAGATTTGAATAAGGCTGATATGAGCGTCTCATCTATAACTAAGCCATTCAAGATTTTAGGTATTCAACAAGTCGCTATTGGCGGCACCGATAAGAACAAACTAAAAACCCTTTGGGTCGATATGTTTGGTCTTGAATTGACGGGCACATTTAAATCAGAGCGTGAAAACGTTGATGAAGATATTTGTGCCATGGGCAAGGGCGTGCACAAGGTGGAAGTGGATTTGATGCAACCCATCGATCCAGAAAAGAAACCCGCTGTGCACGCAACTCCGCTCAATCATATTGGCTTATGGGTAGATAACTTACCAGTAGCAGTTGAGTGGTTAACTGCCAATGGTGTGAGATTTGCACCTGGCGGCATTCGAAAAGGTGCGGCAGGCTATGACATCACGTTTTTACACCCCAAAGGCAATGAAGAGTTTCCAATTGGCGGTGAGGGTGTTTTGATTGAATTGGTTCAAGCGCCCCCCGAGGTGATTCAAGC
>JBEIOY010000215.1:0-2003 GCA_040377355.1 Burkholderiaceae bacterium
AACCATCATCTATACGTTGACAGATGAAGCCCCATATTTAGCAACCGCTGCCTTTTTACCAATTATCAGATCCTTCACAGCACCGGCCAATATTGAAGTTGTTGAAAGTGATATTTCTGTTGCGGCTCGAATCCTTGCTGAGTTTCCAGATTGCCTCTCAGCCGAACAAAAAGTTCCTAACAATCTAAGCGCATTAGGTAAATTAACTTTATTGCCTGATACGAACATCATCAAATTGCCGAATATTTCTGCAGCCCTAGGTCAGTTAACGGCTGCCATCAAAGAATTGCAATCTCAGGGTTACAAGATTCCAAATTTCCCAGAGAACCCACAGACCGAAGAAGAGAAATCTATTCGTGCGCGTTATTCAAAGTGTTTGGGCAGTTCAGTGAACCCTGTGCTTCGTGAAGGTAACTCGGATCGTCGCGCACCAGCAGCTGTGAAGCGTTATGCACGCAATAACCCACACTCTATGGGTAAGTGGAGCCAAGCTTCAAGAACCCACGTGTCTCATATGCACGGCGGTGACTTCTACTCCAGCGAGAAATCAATGGTCATGCCCCAAGCTTGCGATGTGCGCATGGATTTGGTGACCAAGTCTGGTAAAACAATTGTTCTAAAAGAAAAAGTGTCTCTTTTAGAAGGTGAAATCATCGACAGCATGTACATGAGCAAAAAAGCTTTGTGCAAGTTCTATGAAGATGAGATTCGCGATGCTTATGAAACACGCGTGATGTTCTCATTGCACGTGAAAGCGACCATGATGAAGGTGTCTCACCCAATCGTGTTCGGTCACGCCGTGAAAATTTTCTACAAAACTGCCTTTGAAAAACATGGTGAGTTGTTCAAGCAATTGGGCGTTAATCCAAATAACGGCTTGAGCAGCGTTTACGAGAAAATTGCAACACTTCCAAGTTCTAAACGTGAAGAAATCATCAATGATTTGCACGCTTGTCATGAGCACAATCCAGAATTGGCGATGGTGGACTCTGCCAAAGGTATCACCAACCTTCACTCACCAAATGACGTGATCGTTGATGCTTCAATGCCAGCGATGATTCGTGCGGGCGGCAAGATGTGGGGTGCCGATGGTCGCTTGAAGGACACCAAAGCGGTGATGCCTGAATCAACATTTGCTCGCATCTATCAAGAGATGATTAATTTTTGTAAGACCCATGGCAATTTTGATCCAGTGACCATGGGCAGCGTACCGAACGTGGGCTTGATGGCTCAGCAAGCTGAAGAGTACGGTTCACACGATAAGACTTTTGAAATCTCAGAGCCAGGCGTTGCACGCGTTGTGACTTTGGATGGCACTGTGTTACTTGAGCAGAATGTGGAAGAAGGCGATATTTGGCGCATGTGCCAAGTAAAAGACGCTCCAATCAGAGATTGGGTGAAGTTGGCGGTGACTCGTGCACGCCAATCAAATACGCCAACAGTATTCTGGTTAGATGAGTACCGTCCTCACGAGGCTGAATTGATCAAGAAAGTAACAAAATACTTAAAAGATCACGACACCACTGGTTTAGATATTCAGATCATGTCGCAAACACGTGCGATGCGTTACACCTTGGAACGCATCATTCGTGGCAAAGACACCATCTCTGTTACAGGTAACATTTTGCGTGACTACCTCACAGACTTGTTCCCTATTCTTGAATTAGGTACTTCAGCCAAGATGTTGTCTGTGGTGCCATTGATGAATGGCGGCGGCTTGTTTGAAACTGGTGCCGGCGGTTCAGCGCCAAAACACGTCAAGCAATTGGTTGAAGAGAACCACTTGCGTTGGGATTCATTGGGTGAGTTCTTGGCCTTGGCGGTTTCGATTGAAGAAGTTGGTATCAAGAAGAACAATCCCAAAGCCAAGATTTTGGCTAAGACCTTGGACGAGGCCACCGGTCAATTGCTTGAGAACAGAAAGTCTCCCTCATCACGCACCGGTGAACTAGATAACCGTGGCAGCCAGTTTTATTTGGCGCTGTATTGGGCACAAGCTTTGG
>JBEIOY010000052.1:0-8100 GCA_040377355.1 Burkholderiaceae bacterium
CTGCGATGCTGATCATCAAGTCATCCAAACGTGCTTCGGGGATGAAACGAAACCAAGACATCACTCTTTCGGCGATTGGATGATGAGTATTGACACCTTGAACCAATAAAGTCCAAGCATCTTTCTTTAAGGATGGGATGTTTTTTGTTTTAAAGGGACCTTTTTTAAGTGACCAAGGTTTGCTTTGTATCAGTCTTGACTCAACATTCTTTTGTTTGGAAAGATCGCTCAAATCAGACATTGATAGGGGGCTTTCAAGCACCAGGCCAGACTCTTTGGCCAGTTGAAACGCTGGGATGGCGCCACGCACCAAGAGCGGTTTCTTTTGCCAATACTCTTTCATGAAAGTCACAGGACTCATGCCACCCAATAGAGCCCAAGGCTCTTGTATTGGTAAGGGTTGCGGGGCCTTTGGGGCTTGGTAGCGGTTGTTTAACTGGGTTGTCATAGGAAGATTATGACCTGCTTAGATGGACTCACGTAAAATACATATTATGAAAGTACAAAAAAATACCATTGTTTCACTCAAATACCGTTTGACTGATGCTCAGGATAATTTGATCGAAGAATCAGCTGGCCCCATGATTTATCTTCATGGGGGCTATGACGGCACCTTTCCAAAAATAGAAGAGGCCGTCGATGGCCACGATGTTGGGTACGAGACCACGATTCAGTTGGAGCCTGCGGATGCTTTTGGCGACTATGACCCTGAGTTACTAAAAATTGAACCGCGCTCAAGATTTCCTGAGCCTATCGAAGTGGGCATGCAATTCGAAGGTCTCTTGGATGATGAGCCGCCACCGGTTGAAGAAGAGGATGACGATGAAGATCCTTTGATCTATACGGTCACTGATTTAGCAGAAGACAAAGTGGTTTTAGATGGCAACCATCCTTTGGCCGGTTTGGCCTTGAAGTTCTGGTTGGTGGTCGCCGATGTGCGCGAAGCCACTGAAGAAGAGCTTGAAGATGGTCACCCACAAGGAGCATTTGGTCTTGATGTGGATGATGGACTGGACATGGATATCGATGAAGAACCACCGGCACCGCCCGTGGTTCAGCGCCCAACCCTGCACTGACATTCAACCAAATATGTTTAGGCTCTGAAGTAAATTCAGAACCTTTTTTAATTGTTGAGATCTTCTGGCGTGATGCCGTAGGCAGTGAATGAGTGTTGTGACTCAGTGGTTTCAAGAATACGCGCTGGGATACCGACCGCAGTGGCACCCGCAGGCACGGCTTTAAGTACAACTGCATTAGAACCAATGCGAGCCCCAGCGCCGATCACAAAACCACCCAATACTTTTGCGCCAGCACTCACCACCACTCCAGCCTCTAAAGTTGGATGACGCTTGATACCTTTGTACAAAGAGGTGCCGCCAAGAGTCACGCCTTGATAAATTGTGCAGTCATCACCAATCACGGTGGTCTCGCCAATCACAACGCCCAAACCATGATCAATGAACACCCGCTTACCAACAACCACAGCAGGGTGGATTTCAATGCCAGTGATGAAACGAGCGGTATGAGAAACGATTCTGGCCAATAACTTCAGACCAATGTGCCATAAAAAATGAGCAATTCGATGCAACCAAATGGCGTGTAAGCCAGGGTAGCAAAGAATCACCTCCAGGCGGGTGCGCGCGGCAGGGTCTCGGGAAATGATGGAATCAATGTGATCGAATAAAGGCATTATTTGATTTTACCGTGTTGGAGCATTTGTTTCGCGATACCGCGCAAAAGATCAATTTCTTCTTTTTGCAAAGCCGCCCTAGCAAATAAACTTTGCAGTCTGGGCATCAGTTTTTTGGGATTCTCTGGATTCAGATAGCCAATGGCTTCTAAACCTTGTTGCCAATGCTCAAGCATCGCAGCAATCGCACTTGGATCAGCTAATTCAGGGGGATTGTTTGATGCCAGGCTTTCTGGTTCGCTGGAATCAATCGCCAACTCTTTCATCAAACCTTGGCGCATGGAGTAAGCCACGATCATCATCGCTTGAGCCAGATTCAAAGAAGGGTAACTGGGATTGGCATCGATCCATACCCGATGGGTGCAATGCTTGAGATCTTCATTGTCTAAACCGGTACGCTCAGTACCAAATACAAAAGACACAGGTTTTTTCGCTACAACTGCTGAACTCGCCATTGACACCGCTTCGTGCAAAGAAATGGCGGGTGGACCAAACTCACGATCCCTGGCTGTTAGACCAAACACCAACTGACTTTCACCCAAAGCCTCGAGCATCGTCTCATGATTTTGAGCGGCTTCTAGAACGTCAAAAGCCCCGCTCGACAAAGAAATGGCTTCGGCTTTTCTGGCCATGTACTCATAGGCCGGATTGACCAAGTGCAAGGCTGAAAAACCCATGGTTTTAATCGCACGGGCCGCAGAGCCCACATTGCCTGGGTGGCTGGTACGCATCATGACCCAACGAATTGGCCAGTTTTGATTCAAAACTCCCAATTGCTCTTCATTTCGGGCTAAAATCCACTTTCGCCGTTCAGCTTGATTGTTGGACACTGCTCTTCTCCAATTCGTTGTGTTACTTAAATACTATGCATCCCATGCTTAATGTGGCCATCAAGGCTGCTCGTCGCGCAGGAAATATTATCAACCGAGCATCGCTTAATAGCGAGCGTATTCAGGTTACCCGTAAGCAACACAATGATTTTGTCACTGAAATCGATCAGGCTGCTGAAGCTGCCATTATCGATACTTTGAAAGACTCTTTCCCCGATCACAGCTTTTTGGCGGAAGAAACCGGCGAAACACCATCTAGCATTACCAATCAAACGTCCAGCCATGTATGGATCATCGATCCTTTGGATGGCACCACCAATTTTATTCATGGCTTTCCACAATACGCGGTATCGATTGCTTTAGCAGTCGATGGCATTTTGCAGCAAGCCGTGATCTATGACCCGAACCGTGATGAGTTATTCACCGCCACTCGTGGCGCTGGCGCTTATGTGAATAATCGCCGTTTGCGCGTGGCCGGTAGATTAAGAATGTCAGAAGCTCTCCTCGGAACAGGTTTTCCTTATCGCGAAGACCAAAACGTTGAAGAATATTTAGAGATTTTTGCCAAGATGACACGTCAGTGTGCTGGCTTGCGTCGTCCGGGCGCCGCATCTTTGGACTTGGCCTATGTTGCTGCTGGTCGCTTGGATGGCTTCTTTGAATCAGGCTTAAAGCCATGGGACATGGCAGCAGGCATCTTGTTGATCACTGAATCTGGCGGCTTGGTTGGTAACTACGCAGGTGAAGAGGGTTATATGCAGTCAGGAGAAATCATGGCGGCCAATCCTCGCATCTTCGGCCAATTGGTGACCGCCTTGCGCAGTCACTCAAAACCTCAAGCTTAAGACTGTATCAATTAAAACTGCATCATCTAAGAGCGTACCAAATCCAAAGCTTTAACCCCAGCCGAGGTGACGCTCAGTGCATTGCCTTTGGGTAACACTGTTTCAGGGTGATCAAAGTCCCAATCTGACAAAACCCAACGTTGCCACGACTGGCCACCCAAAGATTCTTCGTGGTAACCAGGGCGGTGGGTGTGCCCGTGGATCACTCTTTGACAATTGGTCATGGATACCAAGCTGACGGTCGCAGTGATGGTCACATCACCTTTGACCTGAATTACATCGGGTGTGAAACGTTGAGCACGATGATAGATGGCCGTACTATTGCTGCGCAACGAACTCGCAATACTGACTCGCAAAGAAGTGGGCAGCATTAAAAATAACTTTTGCACAAATCCACTTCTCACCACTGAGCGAAAGCGCTGATAACTTTTATCAGCAGTGCACAAAGCATCACCGTGAGTGAGTAACCATGTTTGCTCGGCAATCGTGACCACCTGTGGATCTCTTAAAACTTCCATGTCTGCTTTTTGTGCATAAGCTTCACCAAGTAAGAAATCTCGGTTGCCGTGCATGAAGTAAACCTTGGTGCCTTGTTGCTTGAGGGTTCTGATTTTTTGAGCGACTTCAAGATGGAAGGGTGATCTTGCCTTGGCATCATCACCCACCCAAAACTCAAATAAATCACCCAAAATAAACAAAGCTTCATGGGTGCGAGCCTCTTTCTCTAGAAATTCAAAAAACCTCTCTGCCGTTCTAGGCATTGATGGCGTTAAATGAAGGTCAGAAATGAACAGAGCGCTCGCGTGCATGATCACTCTTCTAGGATGGTCGCCGTGATGATGGTGACATCTTCCTTGGGCACGTCTTGATGAAAGCCTGAGCTGCTTGTTTTAACTTGGCGTATTGCATCAACCACATCCATGCCTTCACTCACTTCGCCGAACACTGCATAACCCCAGCCTTGAGAAGTTGGTGCAGAGAAGTTTAAAAAAGCATTATCAACAACGTTGATAAAAAACTGAGAGCTGGCTGAATGAGGATCGCTGGTTCTAGCCATTGCCACGCTGCCACGGCTATTTTGCAAACCATTATCAGCTTCGTTTTCAATTGTGGCTTTGGTTGGCTTTTGCTTCATGCCAGCGGTCATGCCGCCACCTTGAACCATGAAGTTAGCAATCACGCGATGAAAAATCGTGCCGTCGTAATGACCAGAGCGAACATAGTCTAAAAAGTTTTCAGTCGATATAGGTGCTAATTCATCATTCAACGTCAATGTGATGTTGCCCATGCTGGTAGTTAATTGCACTTTTGCCATGCTACGTCCTTCTCCATGTAATGAGGGATTAATCCCGGAGTTTAAAAATAAAAAAACTAAAAAATAGATATTTCACCAATAATTACTTCAGTGTTACTTCAGAATATCTTCAGCCAATTTCATTTTGCGGCGACTATCAATCAGCCTGCGATCGAGTTGCACCGCTTTGCCATAAGATCTTGAGGCCAAGCCTGTATAGACGTCTCCCAAGTTCTCTAAAGCAGTTGCAAAACTGGGTTGAACTTTTAGGGCTAACTCTAAATACTCTTTGGCTTGATTAAGGTCACCGCTTTGAGCTTCAAGCACAGCCAAATTGTTGTATGGCTCAGGCAATTCTGGGAATTGTTGGGTGATTTCTAAAAGTGTCTTTTTCGCCAAATCAATTTGACCCATTTCAATCTGAATTCTTGAGCGCACAAAACGCAACTGTACGTTGCGTGGATTAACGCCCAACTCTTTATCAATCGCAACAATCGCTTCTGGCAGCTTCTTGCTGGTGATCAAGTTATAGATATCTTGAGGAATTGCATTTTTATTCTTAGGTTCTGGCACTCTTTGCAAAACAATGAAGGGTGTGGCCAGTGATGGTTGCATCTGCGCAGACTGAACCGCGCTTGGATTGTTTTCAAAAGGTGAAGGGTCTGATTTGGCACCAATGTCTGAGCGACTCATTTTGGGCGCAGTCAAGCTCGTTGATGGCGCGATCGTTTGAGCCAATAGAGTCTGTGCTGACATAAAACATAGAATTCCGAGAGCCACTTGCTGCAGGGAAGAACTTTTTTGGAAAAGCATTTTCATAAAACGGGCCCGGGATCGAAGGAATAGGGTGATTTTAAAGCAGATATGACATCGAATTAGCTATACTCACCAATCAGTCTAACAAAACGCCAGGCCGTTGGAGTATTTCTAAGATATTGCCTTAAATAACACCGTAATGAAAGTGATTTCATTAAAATCACGACAGAATAACGACCGAATAATCAAAAGAAATCATCAAAAGAAATAAACGAAAATCTCACGCTTTAATATGCTGCATATTTTTAACACCCTGACGCGCCGTAAAGAAACATTCAAGCCCATTGAGCCCGGCAAAGTAAAGCTCTATGTTTGTGGCATGACTGTTTACGACTTTTGCCATATTGGCCATGCCCGGGTGATGGTGGTGTTTGACATGGTGCAGCGTTGGTTAAGAGCGTCTGGCATGGAAGTGACCTACGTCAGAAATATCACGGATATCGATGACAAAATCATCAAGCGTGCCGTAGAAAACAAAGAAACCATCAAAGCCTTGACCGATCGTTTCATTGGGGCCATGCATGAAGATGCGGATGCCTTGGGGATTGAGCGACCCACGCATGAGCCAAGAGCCACTGACTATGTTCCGCAGATGCAAAACATCATCACGCGTTTAATGGACAAGAACTACGCATATCAAGTAGAGCAGGGCGATGTGAACTACGCCGTTAGAAACTTCAAGAACTATGGCCAGCTATCAGGTAAATCATTGGATGATCTAATAGCGGGTGAGCGGGTCGCGATTGCTGGGGGCAAGCAAGATCCTCTGGACTTTGTCCTGTGGAAGACTGCAAAAGCTGATGAGCCTGCTGATACCAAATGGGAATCTCCTTGGGGTCTTGGTCGACCAGGTTGGCACATTGAATGCTCCGCCATGAGTTGCGAACTCTTGGGCAAGCACTTTGATATCCATGGCGGTGGAGCAGACCTGCAATTCCCCCATCACGAAAACGAAATCGCCCAAAGTGAAGCCGCATTCTCTGATGAAACAGGTAAGCCTTTTGTGAACACCTGGATGCACAACGGCTTTGTGCGAGTCAATGAAGAAAAAATGTCTAAATCATTAGGCAACTTCTTCACCATTCGCGAAGTATTAAAGGTATTTGATCCTGAAGTGGTTCGCTTTTTTATTTTGAAAGCCCACTACCGCAGCCCACTCAACTACAGCGATACTCATCTAGAAGAAGCCAGGCAAGGCTTGACCCGTTTGTATAACGCCTTATCAACGGTTGAAGACATTCCGACGTATGGCAAGCCAAGTGCGTGGAGAACGCGCTTTGCAGAAGTGATGAACGATGACTTCAACACCTCTGAGGCCATTGCAATTCTGTTTGAATTGGCAGGTGAGATCAATAAAGCAGAAGGTCCTGAAAAATTAGATGAAAGACGTGACCTGGCACGTGAGCTCAAACAATTGGCAAAACTATTGGGATTGTTAGAAAGACCTGCCCAAGAGTTTTTACAAACCAGCGGTGGATCGCAGAGTGCTAACAACGATACTGCAGCCATTGAAGCAGCGATTCAAGCGCGAACTGATGCCAAACAGGGCAAAGACTTTGCCAAAGCAGACCAGATACGCCAAGACTTGCTAGCGCAAGGCATTGTGCTTGAAGATAAGCCAGGCGGCATCACTCTTTGGAGGCGTGCTTAATGCCCGCTGTCTCCTCTAAAGCACCAGTAATGAGCGCTCCAGACTATTGGAATCAAGCTTGCACAGAGCTCATGAAGCATGACCGCATCATGCGCAAACTCATCCCCAAGTACCCCAAAGCAGAATTCTTGACCACCCGCGGTGACCCATTTCAAACCTTGGCGCGTGCGATTGTGGGTCAGCAGATTTCAGTCAAAGCGGCGCAATCTGTGTGGGAACGCACCATCGCGCTCACCAAAAACTTCACTGCCAAAGCAGTTCTTAAGTTAGACCCTACTGCATTGAGGGCGGCGGGCTTATCGCAAAGAAAAGTGGAGTACATGCAAGACTTGGCCAGTCATTTTGTCAATGGCGGTTTGCATTGTGCCAAATGGGATTCTTTGGACGATGACACGGTCATCGCAGAATTAACAGCGATTCGTGGCATTGGCCGTTGGACAGCAGAAATGTTCTTGATCTTCTATTTGATGAGACCCAATGTTTTACCTTTGGATGACATTGGTTTGATCAAAGGCATATCTTTGGCTTATTTCAGCGGTGAACCAGTGTCACGCCATGAGGCCAAAGAAGTCGCTGCCAACTGGGCGCCTTGGCAAACAGTGGCCACTTGGTACATGTGGCGCAGCATTGATCCCATACCTGTTGAGTATTGATTCTCTTTTCAATTCCATTATTTAATTAAAAAATAGTGTATGTTGCTTCTTACAACTCACCCTCTGACCGTTCAGGCAGCTGAATGCTCTTAGGGCGACAGGCCGCCTCCGGGCGGCTTTGTCACTTTTAGGGATTGAAACCAATACAAGTAATTGATTTTAAATAAATTTTCATAAAATTTAGGCATCTAAGCCGCAAGCTATTAGAATAGAGCCCATGAAAATCACTTTCCTTGAATTCGAGCAGCCAATCGCTGAACTCGAGCAAAAAATTGAAGAATTACGTTTTGTTCAAGATGAGTCTGCAGTCGATATTTCTGA
>JBEIOY010000187.1:0-2623 GCA_040377355.1 Burkholderiaceae bacterium
AGGAGGTAGTCAATCAGGCGCTGGCTCTTCGAAAAGAAAAGACCGGTAGTGAATTTATGCCATTGCACCTGCACAAGGTGGTGGCAATTTCTTGTGTGATTCGCCGTACGACCAAGGAGGGTGCACCCCAATTTAAAGTGGGCAGTCTTGGTGATGCCGAAAGTTCTGAAAAAGAAATCATTCAAGCCTTCTTTGATTTGATTGAAAAATACACGCCGCAATTGGTTTCTTGGAACGGTAGTGGATTTGACTTACCCGTATTGCATTACCGCGCACTATTGAATGGCGTGGTGTCTTCTAGGTATTGGGAGATGGGTGAGAGCGGTGACAGTGATAGCAGAGACTTTAAGTGGAATAACTACATCAGTCGCTATCACATGCGTCATATTGATTTGATGGATTTGCTGGCAAAGTTCTCGGGACGTGCCAATGCACCACTTGATGCTTTAGCCAAATTGTGTGGCTTTCCTGGAAAAATGGGCATGGATGGTGGCCAGGTTTGGCAGGGCTTTTTAGACGGCAAGATCAAAGAGATCCGCGATTACTGTGAAACCGATGTTGTGAACACTTATTTGGTCTATTGCCGCTTTCAAAGAATGCGTGGTGGGGTTTCTCCTGAGGAATACGAAGAAGAGATTCAGTTTATTAAAAATGAATTACTCAAAGAATCTAAAACCCCCCATGGTGCTTTTTGGCAAGAGTACTTGAATAACTTTTCTGTAGATTCAAAAGATAGCCTGTGACTCGAGTCGTTGTTGAATCCTTGAACCTTGAGGCGCAAGGTGTTGCCAGACCATTGGATGAAAATGGCAATCCTGGCAAAGTGGTATTCATTGATGGCGCGTTACCTAGAGAAGATGTTGAATTTCAATCCTACAAAGTCAAGAGTAAATTTGAGTTAGCCAAGCTCACCCATATTTACAAAACTTCATCGAGCCGCGTCACGCCAAAGTGTCCTTCTTTCAATGAGTGCGGCGGTTGCTCGATGCAGCATCTAGATGCCCGAGCGCAACTGGCGATGAAGCAAAGAGTTCTAGAAGATAACCTGAAGTATCTGGGGCGCGTGCGCCCAGAAGTTATTTTGCGACCGATATCCGGCCCAACTTGGGAATATCGCTATCGAGGTCGTTTATCGATTTTCAAGATTCCCAAGGGCCGAGTACTGGTGGGCTTTCATCAAAAAAAAGGCAGTCGTATCACTGATATGTTGTCTTGCGACATTTTGCCGATCCATGTATCCAATTTATTACCTCGTTGGCGAGAGCTGATTGCTCAACTATCAATTCCTGGTGAGTTGGCGCAACTTGAGTTCGCAATCGGGGAAGGTAAGACCCCAGGATCTTTAACGACCGCTTTTGTTCTAAGGCATTTGGAGCCATTGAGCACCGAAGATCAACAGATGCTGATCACCTTTGCGCGAATCCACGACATTGACATGTGGTTGCAGCCCGGAGGTCTTGACAGTGCTCATCCATTGCATCCCGCAGACAGTCATCTTTGCTACAGGCTTCCAGAATTTGATATTGAAATGCCATTCAAACCCACTGATTTCACACAGGTCAATCACCAAGTGAACAGGGTGTTGGTCAGTAAAGCGATTCAACTGCTTGACCCTCAAGCAGTGGAGCGCGTGATTGATTTGTTTTGCGGCATTGGTAATTTCACATTACCTCTGGCCAGAAGAGCGGCTGAAGTTTTAGGTATTGAAGGCAGTGATGGTTTAACTGCAAGAGCTAAAGAAAATGCCATTCACAATCATTTGAGCGACCGAGTGAATTTTGCCTGTAGTAATTTATTTGAAGTGACCCCTGAAGTCATTCAGTCATGGGGTAAGGCTGATAAATGGTTGATTGATCCACCACGCGACGGTGCGATGGCTTTAGTAACAGCGCTGGGCATGATGGCCAATTCAGATGACACTGAAGTAAAGACATATTTGCCAAAACGCATTGTTTACGTTTCTTGTAATCCGGCAACTTTGGCTAGAGATGTGGGCATCCTGGTTGGTCAAGCAGGCTATCGATTAAAAGCAGCCAGGGTAATAAATATGTTCCCACACACCTCTCATATTGAATCCATGGCTGTTTTTGAGCGTTAAGGCGCTGGGTACGAAGACAAGACTTCAAAAGCTAATAATGAACCTAGCAATAAAAAAGGCCAGCAATGCTGGCCTTTTCGTTTATCTAAAATGGGTTACTCGCGGTCGCCACCGAAGATACCCAACAATGCTAGCAAATTGCTAAACACGTTGTATACGCTTAGGTAGATACTTAAAGTTGCTACCACGTAGTTTGTTTCACCACCATTGATGATGCGCTGAACATCGACCAAGATGAATGCCGAGAAGATCGCAATCGCTACAACACTGATTGTGAGCATTAAGGCAGGCATTTGAAGCCAAATGTTAGCTACCGAAGCAAGGAGCAGCAAAATCACGCCAATGAACAACCATTTGCCAAGACCTTGTGACAAGTCTTTCTTGATGGTGCCAGCCAAGCTCGCCATACCGGCAAAAATCACGGCAGTACCACCGAAGGCTGTCATGATCAAGCTTGCACCATTGCTAAATCCGAGGATTGAGCCAATTAAGCGTGAGAGCATCAGACCCATGAAGAATGTGAAG
>JBEIOY010000033.1:0-11027 GCA_040377355.1 Burkholderiaceae bacterium
CCCCAAACTGGTTTTTCAAGCACCATTCTTTTAGATCAACTAGATGTATCAGTTTGGCAGAATTGGCTAGACAAGAACTTCCCAGAGTCCCCAAAACAGTTAGGCGCCAATACTGCTCCAAGCTCAGTCACAAGTAGCTCAGATTTTGATATTGATACCATTTCAGCGAACATTAAAAATCTTAAACTCGCTGATAAGTCATTCAAAGATGTTTTCTTGCAAGCCACTCACGATAAAGATCAATGGCATGCCAGCATTCAGTCACCGGTTGCCAAAGGTTTGGTGCAATGGAAATCCGCACGAGCTGGCTTTCCTCAAGGAAAGCTAACTGCGCGCCTACAGCAGTTGGTGATTGAGAATGCTGAATCTGGCGATACCGTCACCAGGAGTGTCAATAAACGCATTCAAAAAATCCCCGCACTAGATATTCAATCCGATGAGCTTATTTTTAACAATAAGTCCTACGGACAAATGGAGTTGATTGCCAGCAATGATAAAAATGACTGGAAGATTGAAAAGTTATCTTTAAAAACGCCTGACGCCAAGGTTAATGCAACTGGCAAATGGACTCTTCCAAAAGATACCAAACAATTAAATGCCGGAAAAACAGAATTAAATTTCGACTTAGACATCAATGATGCCGGTAAGCTTTTATCTAAACTGGGCTTTCCAAAAGCAATTGATGACGGATCTGGAAAGCTGGTGGGGCAAATTCATTGGGCGAATGCTCCGTACAGCTTTGATATCAAATCTTTGAATGCTGAGTTGTCCTTAGATTTGATCAAGGGCACGATTTTGCAAGTCGATCCAGGGGTTGCAAGATTACTTGGTGTTCTTAGCTTTCAAGGTTTAAGCAGAATTGCAACATTGGATATTGGCGGCGTACTAAAACCAATTGTTTCTCAAGGAACTCCTTTTGACAGAATCACATCAACAGGGTCTATCAGCAATGGAATAGCAAACATCAAAGATTTGAGTATGCGTGGACCGCAAGGAAATATTCGCTTAACGGGTAAAGCAGATCTAGTTCAAGAAAATCAAGATATCAGAATAACAGTTGTTCCAAACTTCAATGCTGGCTCAGCTTCCTTGGCCTACACATTCATCAACCCAATCATTGGTTTAAGCACCATGGTCGGTCAATATTTAATTGCGGATGAAGTCAGCAAGCTGTTCCAATTGGATTACCTTGTTCAAGGTACATGGGCAAACCCTCAAATCATTGCGCTTGATAACAAGGGTAAGCCGTTGGACGAAAAACAATTAAAAGAGATTCGAGATAAATCTTTGCTGAAGCAACAAACTCCCACCAAGAAGTAGATCAGAGTTAATATCAAGTTAATGAATCCCAATCAATTGACTGTGGCCGCAATTCAAATGACTTCAACTGATTCGGTTGAAGAAAATTTACAAACGGCCGATAAATTAATCCAAAAGGCAAAACAAGCTGGTGCCGAGGTCATGGTGCTGCCAGAGTACTTTTGCTTGATGGGGCAAACAGATCAAGACAAAGTGACCATCAGAGAAGATTTTGGTCATGGCCGCTTACAAGACTCCTTAAGCTCAATGGCCAAGCAACATCACATTCATTTGATTGCCGGAACAATTCCTCTGAGCACTCAAAACAAACATCAAGTGAAAAATACAAGCTTGGTTTTTGACCCCAACGGTGAAATCATCAGCAGGTACGACAAGATTCACTTGTTTGGTTTTAAGCAAGGCGATGAAGAGTATCAAGAATCAAAAACCATTGAGCCTGGTTCACTACCCTGCAGTTTCAGCATTCAAAAAAATGGTGTAGATTGGAAATTTGGTGTCACTATTTGCTACGACATCCGCTTCCCTGAGTTATATCGACAAATTGGGCCTGTGGATTGCCACATTGTTTCTGCTGCTTTTACCCACACCACTGGCAAAGCGCATTGGGAAATCCTGCTTAGAGCCAGGGCGATTGAAAATCAATCCTATCTTTTAGCCAGTGCTCAAAGCGGTCATCACACCAATGGCCGAAGAACTTGGGGTCAAAGCATGCTGATTGATCCTTGGGGTGAGATTCAGGCGGAGCTTAAAGAAGGTGAAGGATTCTCATTGGGTATTTTAGATAAAAGCAGAATTGATGAAATTCGAGCAAAATTACCCTCACTACAACACCGCACCATCTAAAGAAAATAATGAATTCAACTCTTGCACTAGAAAACCCCCTGCATCTCAGTCGAGCTGATGCTTTAAATATTGCAAAAGAAATTCTTTTGGCCCCAGCAGGCATTTCAGAACAAGATCTTCAAAAGACTCTTGCGCACATGCACACGCATCAATTGGATGATGCTGATTTGTATTTTCAGAGAACCCACAATGAATCTTGGAGTCTTGAAGAAGGTATTGTTAAATCAGGCAGCTTTAGTATTGATCAAGGTGTTGGCGTGCGCGCAGTCAGTCATGACAAAACGGCATTCGCCTATTCTGACGAAATCAGTGCTTTGGCATTAAGAAACGCCGCTGAAGCGACCCGCGTGATCGGGGCTCAACAAAAGAGCACATACATCAGCCCTAAATGGAAAACACCTGCCACTCATGCTCTGTATCAATCATTTAATCCATTAGATAGTCTTGATGCCAAAGCAAAAATTGCCATTCTTGAAGACATTGAACGCAAAGCAAAAGCCAAAGATCCTCGCATTGTTCAGGTGATGGCTGGTCTTGCTGGTGAGTTTGATGTTGTATTGGTGGCTCGTGCAAACGGTGTTCTGGCAGCAGATATTCGCCCATTGGTGCGCATTTCAATCACGGTGATTGCAGAGCAAAATGGTCGTCGCGAAGTTGGCTCTTCAGGCGGTGGCGGTCGATTTGATTATCACTTTTTTGTCAAAGATAAGATTGATCATTGGATCAATGAGGCAGTTCGTTCTGCCTTGATCAATCTTGAATCACGGCCTGCGCCAGCGGGGCCCATGACCGTTGTTTTAGGTCCGGGCTGGCCAGGTGTATTGCTTCATGAGGCAATCGGCCATGGTCTTGAAGGTGACTTCAATCGCAAAGGATCATCAGCCTTCTCTGGCAAGATTGGTCAACGTGTTGCTGCCAAGGGTGTCACAGTTGTTGATGATGGAACCATTCCAGGTCGACGCGGCTCTTTATCAGTTGACGATGAAGGCACGCCCACTCAATGCACCACCTTGATAGAGGATGGCATCCTAAAGGGCTACATACAAGACAGTCTTAATGCTCGTCTGATGAAAATGCCAACAACTGGTAATGCTAGACGCGAAAGTTATGCGTCCCTACCAATGCCTCGCATGACCAATACGTATATGTTAGGCGGCAAGGAAGACCCTCAAGAAATCATTAGCAGCATTAAAAAAGGTCTCTATGCGGCCAATTTTGGTGGCGGACAAGTTGATATCACCAGTGGTAAGTTTGTGTTTTCAGCTTCTGAAGCTTATTGGGTTGAAAACGGAAAAATCTTATACCCTGTCAAAGGAGCCACCATCATCGGCAACGGTCCCGAATCACTTAAAGAGATCAGCATGATTGGCAATGACATGGATTTAGATAGTGGTATTGGGGTTTGCGGCAAAGAAGGTCAGAGTGTGCCGGTTGGGGTTGGCCAGCCGACATTGAGGATTGACAATATGACGGTCGGCGGAACTGCGTAATCACTAAAACAAATAAAACTGTGCTACATTAACCCCATGTCTGCAAATAAATTTTATTTCTTTTACTTTTGGTTCTCAGCCCACGGCGGTCGAGAGGCAGAAATTCAAGCATAAATTTCCAGCACTCAAAATAACCGCCGACACTAACGGCGGTTTTTTTTTACAGATTTAAGAATGACAGGAATAGAAAAAGGAGTTAATGAAATGGTTGATAAATCTCTCAGCACAAGAGACAGCTGGTATGCCAGCATTGATAAAACATCAGAGACTGATGATGCTCGCATTCAAAACATCACGGTGCTACCACCGCCAGAACATCTCATTCGCTTCTTTCCTATTCAAGGAACATCTGTTGAGAAATTGATCAGTAAAACCAGGAAGAAGGTTCGTGACATCATGCACGGTAAAGATGATCGTCTTTTGGTGATCATTGGGCCTTGCTCCATTCATGACCCAAGTGCTGCGATTGCTTATGCGCACAAGTTATTAGAGCAGCGTAAAAAATATGAAGGTGAATTAGAAATCGTCATGCGCGTTTATTTTGAAAAGCCTCGCACAACGGTCGGCTGGAAAGGTCTGATCAATGACCCATACCTTGATGAGAGCTACCGCATTGATGAAGGCTTAAGAATCGCTCGTCATCTCTTGATTGAAATCAATCGCATGGGCATGCCTGCCGGTAGTGAATTCTTGGACGTCATTTCTCCACAATACATCGGCGACCTTATTTCTTGGGGTGCAATTGGCGCCAGAACCACAGAAAGTCAAATTCATCGCGAATTAGCTTCTGGTATCTCAGCCCCGATTGGCTTTAAGAATGGCACGGATGGCAATATTAAAATTGCCACGGATGCAATTCAATCAGCCGGTCGTCCTCACCACTTTTTATCAGTTCATAAAAATGGTCAGGTTGCCATTGTGGAAACAAAAGGTAATGGAGATTGCCACGTGATTCTTCGTGGTGGCAAAACCACAAACTATGATGAACAAAGTGTGGCTAAAGCTTGTACTGAGCTAGAAGCTGCCAAATTGCCAGCTTCTTTGATGATTGACTGCTCTCATGCCAACTCAAGTAAACAACATGAGCGTCAGATTGAGGTGGCCAAAGATATTGCAGGTCAACTAGCCAAAGGCTCAAAACAAGTATTTGGCGTGATGGTAGAAAGTCATCTATTTGCCGGCGCACAAAAATTCACTCCAGGCAAAGATAATCCTCAAGATCTTAAGTATGCAACCAGCATCACTGATGCATGCATTGGTTGGGATGATTCTTTGGATGTACTAGAGATTCTTGCGGAAGGCGTTAAAAAACGTCGCAAGAAGTGATCTGATTAATCAATCATGCAGCAATCAAGACCCTTCGGGGTCTTTTTTGTGATGCCACAAAACATCAGTACCGCCTGCAGCACGATTCAGTACGCGGGCCAAAACAAACAATAAATCTGAAAGTCTGTTGACGTATTGACGTGGAGAATCATGAATGGGTTCATGACGACCCAATTTCACGATTGAACGTTCGGCTCTCCGACAAACGGTTCTGCACACATGCGCTTGGGCTGCTGCACGCGTGCCACCAGGAAGAATGAATTCCTCTAAGCGAGGCAAGGTGGCATTGTATTTTTCAAGCCAAACATCTAACTGAGCCACTTGTTCTTCTTTGAGCAAAGTGTAATTAGGTATACATAACTCGCCACCTAAATCGAATAAATCATGTTGAACGGTGGAGAATAATTCTCGTAACTCGGAAGCGATGGCCTGAGGAATATCTTCAGTGATCAAGACCCCAATTTCTGAATTTAGCTCATCAACATCGCCCATGGCGCAGATCCTGAGATGGTCTTTATCAACGCGCTGACCATCACCTAAACCGGTGGTCCCAGCATCGCCTGTGCGTGTTGCAATTTGTGTCAATCTTTTACCCATATGACTGATTATAGGGAAATGGCTAGAATAGAGCTAAACCATCAATAATCGAGACATATGAATACCGTTAACGAGAACTCTGAGGCTTTTATAAAGGCCCGCCAAGCCCACCTGGTAAAGGCTTTAAAGCCACATCTGCCCGAACACGCACTTTTATGGGAGCCCGAAGACACAATTCCTTATGAATGTGATGGTTTAGCAGCTTATCGCCAAATGCCTTTAGCGGTTGCTCTACCAGAAACAGAGGCCCAAGCCGTTGAAGTCATTAAGGTTTGTAGAGATTTGCAGGTGCCGATTGTTCCAAGAGGTGCAGGAACAGGTCTTTCAGGTGGTGCCATGCCAATTTCTCAAGGTTTGGTACTCTCATTGGCAAAGCTAAAGAAAATCATCCATGTGGATCCTATTGCCAGAACTGCAGTGGTCCAACCTGGTGTTAGAAATTTAGCGATCTCAGAGGCAGTTGCAAAACATGGTTTGTATTACGCTCCAGATCCATCCTCTCAAATTGCCTGCTCGATTGGCGGCAATGTCAGCGAAAACTCTGGAGGAGTTCATTGCTTAAAGTATGGCTTAACCCTTCACAATATCCTTAAGGTGCGCGGCATTTTAATGACTGGCGAAGTGGTTGAATTTGGCAGTCTAGCGCCTGATGCACCTGGGTTAGATTTGATTTCAATCTTGGTTGGTAGCGAGGGTATGCTCGCTGTGATCACCGAGGTGGTAGTCAAGCTTGTGCCTAAACCTCAATTAGCTCAGGTCATCATGGCCAGCTTTGATGACGTTGAAAAAGGTGGTAACGCGGTTGCGGCAATCATTGCTGCAGGCATCATTCCTGCAGGCCTAGAAATGATGGATCAAGCCGCCACTCGCGCCGTCGAAGAATTTGTTCATGCTGGCTACGATGTGAACGCTACGGCAATTTTGTTGTGCGAATCTGATGGCACACCTGAAGAAGTTGCTGAAGAAATTGAACGCATGACAGCGGTTCTAAATAATAGTGGTGCCATCCGTCTTCAAGTGTCACAGAGTGAAGCTGAGCGCCTTAAGTTTTGGAGTGGGAGAAAAAATGCTTTCCCAGCAGCTGGCAGACTTTCTGCTGATTACTATTGCATGGACGGAACAATCCCCCGTCAGCACATTGCCACCTTGTTAAAACGCATACAGATCATGGAAGAGAAATACCAATTGCGCTGCATGAACGTTTTCCATGCAGGGGATGGCAATATGCATCCACTCATCATGTTCAATGGCTCCGATAAATCTGAATGGCACCGTGCCGAAGCATTTGGTAGTGATATTTTGAGAACCTGTGTTGAACTTGGTGGAACCATCACTGGTGAACACGGCGTGGGCATTGAGAAAATCAATGAAATGTGCGTTCAATTCAGTGATTCAGAACGTGATATTTTCTGGAAAGTAAAAGCAGCGTTTGATCCAGATAAATTATTGAATCCTGATAAAGTAATCCCAACACTCAATCGCTGTGCTGAATATGGTCGCATGCGCGTCACTGGCGGGGTTTTACCTCACCCAGAATTGGAGCGCTTCTAAATGAGTGATCAGTTGTTAAAAGAATTTGCAGAGCAAATCCAAGATGCGGTTCAAGCCAAAAAATTATTGCGCATCACAGGCTCTGGCTCCAAGGATTGGTTGGGTGGTGAGCTCAAAGGCGCCCCGTTATCAACCAAAGACTATCAAGGCGTGGTGAGTTATCAACCGGATGAATTGGTGATCACCGTCAAATCTGGCACCCCGGTCAAAGAGGTTGAGTTAATTCTTGCAGAAAAGAATCAGCAATTTTCTTTTGAATCTCCCCACTTCGGCGCCAATGCAACCATTGGCGGTATGGTTTGCGCTGGATTGGCTGGGCCTGGACGTGTGAGTGCTGGCAATCTAAGAGACTTTGTTTTAGGTGCAAAAATCATGGATGGTCAAGCTCAAATCATGAACTTTGGCGGTACTGTGATGAAAAACGTTGCTGGTTATGATGTATCAAGACTCATGCCAGGATCATTGGGTACTTTGGCACTTTTGCTCGACGTATCCATCAAAGTGTTACCAAAGCCAGCGGCCGGTGCAACGGTTGCGACACAAATCACTCAAGCTGAAGCTATTCAATTGATGAACTTGCTGGCAAGTCAGCCATGGCCTTTGAGTGCCTCGTGCTGGCAAGGCGATGGCTCAGGCACGCTTCATCTTCGATTAAATGGCGCTAAAGCAGCTGTTGAATCAGCCATTCAAACGTTTGGTCAAAAATATGGCATGAAAGTGATTGATGAAGAGCAAGCCGCCATGTTTTGGTATGAATTAAAAGAGCAAAAAAATACTTGGTTCAACGATTCAGCTGAAGCACCACTTTGGCGCTTTGCTGTAGCGCCAACATCTGCACCATTAGATTTGCCAGGCACCACTTTACTTGAATGGCATGGTGGTCAGCGCTGGTGGAAAGGTCAGATTGATGCAGAAAGCGCGAAGAAGATCGCTTTCAAAGCCAACGGTCATGCAAGCATTTTTAGAGCACGTGATAAAAATCAAGCAATGCTGAGCTCATTGAAAGACAACCCTTTAACAAGTCCATTGGCAAGTGTTCAAGATCGCCTGGTAAAAGCTTTCGATCCAAATGGCGTTTTTGCAACCGGAAGATTGGCTTAATATGCAAACAGAATTAGCACCTCAATTTATAGGCACCGCCGATGGCATGATGGCTCAAAATATTTTGAGTAAATGTGTTCACTGTGGTTTTTGTACGGCAACCTGCCCCACCTATCAGTTACTGGGTGATGAATTAGATGGTCCGCGCGGACGTATTTACTTGATCAAACAAATGGCTGAAGGTAAGCAGGCCACAGAAAAAACCAGAGAGCATTTAGATCGCTGCTTGACTTGCCGTAACTGCGAAAGCACTTGCCCTAGCGGTGTTGACTACGGTCATTTGATTGATATTGGACGCAAGTGGGCTGAAGAACAAACAAATCCACGACCATTCATGGAAAGAATGCTTCGTAAAGCCTTGGCCAATGGCTTAACCAATAAAACGTTGTTTGATAATGCGATGCGCATCGGCAGAGTCATGAGACCCTTTTTGCCATCATCCATCAAGCAAAAAATTCCACAAGGAAATAATCCCGGCACAAGACCTGCAGAAAATTTACATAAAAGCAAAATGCTGATCCTGGAGGGTTGCGTTCAACCAGGCATGCTACCGAATATCAACAATGCGAGCTTCAGAGTCATGTCTCACTTAGGCGTTGATGTTTTAGCAGCTCCTAAAGCGGGCTGCTGTGGTGCTCTGAAATACCATCTAAACGAACATGAAGCCGGTTTAAATGACATGCGTCGCAATATTGATGCGTGGTGGCCTTATATCGAAGGAACTGCTCCTGAATGTCAGGGCGAAAAAGTTCAGGCCATCTTGATGAACGCTTCAGGCTGCGGTGTCACCATCAAAGAATATGGCCACATCCTTAAAGAAGATCCCGTGTATGCCAAGAAAGCTCAGGTGATTTCTGATTTGTGCAAAGACTTGGTTGAAGTTCTACCTCAGTACCTTGAAAAACTTCAAGGATTGGTTGGTGATCGTGCAAAACAAGAAGGTGTGATTTTCCATCCACCTTGTACTTTGCAGCATGGCCAGAAAATCAAAGGTCAACTAGAAGCCTTGCTTGGAAAGTTGGGTATCAGCATCAATACCTGCCAAGACAGTCACCTATGCTGTGGTTCAGCTGGTACTTACTCGATTCTGCAGGCAGATCTATCCAAACAATTAAAAGAACAAAAATTAAACAATCTTCAGCAAGCAGTGTCTGATCATCAAGCACAAAGAATTGTTTCTGCGAATGTTGGCTGTATCACCCATCTTCAAAATGAAACAACACCTGTTGAACATTGGATTGAGCTGATTGACTCTCTCATCGAGAAGAACATGGGACATGTCAGCACTTCAAAATAATTTAAGCGCCATCAAAGAGCGCATCAATCAAGCGGCCACAGCTTGTGGTCGCTCTGCGCAAGATATCAAGTTACTCGCTGTTTCAAAGACATTTCCAGCTGAAAATGTTAGAGATGCTTTTTCACTTGGCCAAAAATACTTTGGTGAAAACTATGTTCAAGAAGGTGTTGCCAAAGTATTAGAGTTGAAAGATTTACGCTCAAGTATTGAATGGCACTTTATCGGCCCCATTCAGAGTAATAAATCAAAAGATGTGGCAGAAAATTTTGATTGGGTGCACAGCGTTGATCGCATCAAAATTGCTCAACGCTTGAATGATCAGCGACCCCCTCATTTACAACCATTGGAAGTTTGCGTCCAGGTGAATATCAGTGGTGAGGCATCAAAAAGCGGTATCCAGCCAGATGAACTGGTGGGTATCTGTCAAAAGATATCCGCTATGCCGCGCCTGCGCTTGCGAGGTCTCATGAGTATTCCGGAACCAACGGATGATGTGCAGGAACAAAGAAAATCTCATCATCATTTACGTGAACTTTTGATTAAGTTACAGCAATCGACTGCTCTTGATCATCAAAAGCTTCAGCTGGATACTTTGTCCATGGGCATGTCCTCAGATACTGAAGCGGCTATTGCAGAAGGTAGTACGATGGTGCGTGTCGGCACAGCAATCTTTGGTAAAAGAACTTATTTATGACTTCATTAGCAAATTTGAAAATCGGCTTTATTGGTGGCGGCAACATGGCCAGCGCTTTGATTGGTGGCTTAATCAGGCAAGGGGCTCAGGCAAAAAATATGTTTGTCGCTGACCCATTTGATCAGACGCGCCAGCGCCTTGAAAGAGATTTCTCCATCATCTGCGCTGCTTCAGTTGATAAATTAGCCCCGCACATTGAAAACTGTGATGTTTTAGTGATGGCCGTTAAGCCGCAACAATTTAAAGAGGCCGCTTCTGAATTAGCGCTCGTATTGAAGTCACTGGCAAATAAACCTCTTTGTTTAAGCGTGGCTGCCGGAATTAAAACATCTGATATGACCAAATGGCTTGGACATCCAAGAATCATTAGAGCTATGCCCAACACCCCCGCCTTGATTGGCGAAGGCATGACTGGTTTGTTTGCAGACGCTCATATCAGTGCTGCAGATCAATCATTGGCAAGTTCTATTTGTGAAGCTGTGGGTAAGATTGTTTGGGTTAAGCCCGAAAAGCAAATGGATGACATCACAGCCGTATCTGGAAGTGGTCCAGCCTATGTATTTGCCTTCCTAGAATCTCTTGAGAAAGCTGGAATTGCTCAAGGTCTTTCACAAGAGCAAGCTCGTCTTCTAGCAATACAAACGTTGCAGGGTGCGGCCAAGCTTGCGGCTCAATCTTCAGAGTCGCCTGCGACTCTGAGGGAGCGTGTTACTTCAAAAGGTGGCACCACCTATGCAGCACTGACAGTTCTTGAGCAAGAGTCTTGGGCACAAATCATGATGAAAGCAGTTGCAGCAGCCAGCGATCG
>JBEIOY010000152.1:0-3345 GCA_040377355.1 Burkholderiaceae bacterium
CACAGATGGCATCAACGAGTATTTGATCTTCTGTTTGCAAGCGGGTCTTTTTAGGTGTTTATTAGTTGATCAATGATTGGCTTATTTTTGAGCCAAACGAATTTGTTCAAGAACATCCTTGGCTGATGCTGGAATCGGTGTACCAGGACCATAAATACCCTTCACGCCAGCTTCATATAAAAATTCATAATCTTGACGTGGAACCACGCCACCCACAAACACGATGATGTCATCAGCACCCTGTTTTTTTAGTTCTTGAATGATGGCTGGTACCAAGGTTTTATGTCCTGCAGCCAAAGTAGAAATGCCCACTGCATGCACATCATTTTCGATGGCCTGGCGCGCACACTCTTCTGGCGTTTGGAACAAAGGCCCCATATCAACGTCAAAGCCCAAATCAGCAAAAGCTGTGGCCACCACTTTGGCGCCACGGTCGTGACCATCTTGACCCAGCTTGGCAATCATCACGCGTGGATGACGACCTTGATCTTTAGCAAATTGAGCGATTTCTGTTTTTAATTTTTCCCAGCCTTCTGCTGAGTCATAAGCAGCTGCATACACACCAGTCACCTTTTGAGTATCGGCGCGATGGCGCCCGTAAATTTTTTCCAATGCATCAGAAATTTCACCCACCGTGGCGCGCAAACGAATTGTTTCGATTGCAAGAGCCAATAAGTTATCGGTGTTATTTTCTGCTGCGGCTGTCAGTGCATCTAAGGCTGCCTGAACTTTTTTGCTATCACGCTTTGCTCTGACATCTTTTAAACGAGCAATTTGCGAATCACGAACTTTGTTGTTATCAATATCTAAAATATCAATTGGATCTTCTTTGCCAAGCTTGTATTTATTAACGCCAACAATCACATCTTTGCCAGAATCAATACAAGCTTGCTTTTCGGCAGCAGCTGCTTCAATTTTGAGTTTTGCCCAACCGCTTTCAACTGCTTTGGTCATGCCACCCATGCCTTCAACTTCTTGAATGATGTCCCAAGCTTTATCAGCCATATCTTGCGTGAGCTTTTCCATCATGTAAGAACCGGCCCAAGGATCAATCACATTAGTAATATGGGTTTCTTCTTGGATGATCAGCTGAGTGTTGCGCGCAATGCGTGATGAGAACTCAGTTGGCAAGGCAATCGCTTCATCAAATGAATTCGTGTGTAAAGACTGTGTGCCCCCAAATACTCCTGCCATCGCTTCAATCGTGGTTCGAACCACGTTGTTGTATGGATCTTGTTCTGTGAGTGACCAGCCAGAAGTTTGGCAGTGGGTTCTTAGCATCAATGATTTAGGATTCTTTGGATTGAACTCTTTCATCACTCGCCACCACAATAAACGGGCCGCCCTTAACTTCGCCACTTCTAGATAAAAGTTCATGCCAATGGCAAAAAAGAAAGACAGGCGACCAGCAAAGTCATCCACATCTAAACCTTTGCCCAAGGCTGTCTTGACATACTCTTTACCATCAGCAATGGTGAAAGCCAATTCCAAAGCTTGATTGGCGCCCGCTTCCTGAATGTGATAACCAGAAATAGAGATTGAGTTGAACTTCGGCATCTTTTGAGAGGTGTACTCAATGATGTCGCCAATGATGCGCATTGATGGCTCTGGTGGATAGATATAAGTATTGCGCACCATGAACTCTTTCAAAATATCATTTTGAATAGTTCCCGATAACTGATCTTGACTCACGCCTTGCTCTTCAGCAGCCACAATATAGCCTGCCAAAATTGGTAGTACCGCACCATTCATGGTCATCGATACAGATACCTTGTCCAATGGGATTTCATTGAACAAAATCTTCATGTCTTCTACTGAATCAATCGCCACACCAGCTTTACCCACATCACCCGTCACACGAGGATGATCAGAGTCATAACCACGATGAGTGGCCAAGTCAAAGGCAACTGATACACCTTGACCGCCGGCTGCCAAAGCTTTGCGATAAAAAGCATTGGACTCTTCTGCGGTTGAGAAACCTGCATATTGACGAATCGTCCAAGGACGAACTGAATACATTGTTGCCTGGGGACCGCGCACAAATGGCTCAAATCCAGGCAAAGTATTAGCAAATGGCAAACCTTCGGTATCGGCAGCCGTGTAGAGCGCTTTTAATTTGATGTCGTCAGGAGTATCCCAACCCAAGGCATCAACATTGCCGTTGGGGGCAGATTTAGCTGCAGCCTTTCCCCAAGCCTCAAGACTGGGCTTAGAAAACTCGGGCCATGGGCTCTTTGTGGTTTTACTCATTATTTTTCCACCGATACATTTAATAAATTAATAATATTGAAACTCTTGGGCTTGACACATACCTGATAAAAATGATTTAATGTATTCATAATTATGAATACAAAAATATCACTAGCACCGAGGCCATTATACGAGGAAGTTGCCGAAAGGTTAAGAAATAGTATTTTCTCGCATGAATACGCCCCAGGGGCCTGGATCGACGAACAGGCGATTGCTGCTGAATACGGCATCAGCCGTACCCCTATGCGTGAAGCCATCAAAGTTTTGGCTGCCGAGGGGTTGATAACCATGAAAATGCGCCGCGGAGCCTATGTGACCGAGGTCAGCAAGTCTGATTTAAATCAAATTTTCACAGTTCTTTCGCTTTTAGAGGGTCAGGCATGCCGTGAAGCCGCCACTAAAGCCTCTGAAAAACAACTTGAAGCATTGGATTCCATTCATTTAAAGCTGGAAAGAGCCGCTGCAGACCGCGATTTAGATGAGTTTTTCCTGATTAATCAGTCTTTCCACGAGAAAATCCAAGAAATTTCTAATAATCCTTGGATGAAACGCACGATTGATGATCTAAAGAAGGTGCTCAAACTGCAACGCAGGGACTCTTTGAGTAAGCGCGGCAGAATGGAAAGCTCATTACTGGAGCACCGCAAGATTCTCTCTGCCCTATTGGCCAGAGATCCTGATTTATCTGAAAAGTTGATGAAAGAGCATTTTCTGCAGGGTCAGTTAGCAGCCAAGTGACCTTGTTTTAGTTGGCGAGCTTTACTTAGTTATTTTTTACCCATGAAAAAAGCCGCTTTTAGCGGCTTTTTCTTTTTTAGCTGATTTACTTAGCTGGTTTTGTAGTGCCTGGGCATTACTTCTTAACCACCATGGTTCCAGGCAAGCTAGCGATGTAAGCAGCCATGTCCTTTAGATCTCTGTCTGAGAACTGGGCTACTTGACCAGCCATGATGGCATTGCTGCGGCCAACATTTGGATTGTTAGTTGTTTTGTAAGCCCTCAAAGCAAAATATAGGTAATCGGCATGCTGACCAGCCAACTTTGGATACTCAGCTACCACTGGCTTGTTCATGCCTTCACCGTGACAAGCTGCAC
>JBEIOY010000050.1:0-8389 GCA_040377355.1 Burkholderiaceae bacterium
AGCTTGCACTTGACGAGCTCCCTGCCAATCAATTTCCAAAATGACATCTCTGCCATTTTTCATTTGGGAATCAATCCAAGATTAGGATGTGCCGTAATAGTTGCCATGTACTTTGGCCCACTCTAAAAAATCACCGGCTTCTTTGCGCGCTAAAAATTCAGCTTCACTGAGAAAATTGTATTCACGGCCGTTCACTTCGCCAGGTCTTGGCGGACGTGTGGTGCACGAGACGGATAGGTCTATACCGGCATCTTGCTTCAGCAGCGCATTCACCAAAGAGGATTTGCCTGCTCCCGAAGGAGCAACGACCATCAACATGCTACCGGTATAAGTCATCAAAAATCCTCAGCTAAACCATTACTCAAGATTCTGCACCTGCTCACGCATTTGCTCAATCAATAATTTGACTTCAATCGATGCATTACTACTCTCTTGAGACACCGACTTAGATCCCAATGTATTGGCTTCACGGTTTAACTCTTGCATCAAGAAGTCCAAACGCTTACCCACCGGTCCGCCTTTTTTAAGCGCTGACTCTACAGCATCCAAATGTGTTTTTAAGCGCTCAAGCTCTTCGGCAACATCTATGCGCACACCATACAAAACAACTTCTTGCTTGATGCGCTCCGATACATCGTTTTTTGCCACAGCTTGACCTTGCGCATCAATGCCTGTGAGTATTTCAGTTAAGCGCTCAGTGAGCTTGGCTTGATGAGCTGCGATGATTTGCGGAATTAATGGCTTTAATTGTTCAACAATCGCCCTGATGCCATTTACGCGCTCCATCAAAATCTCAAGCAGAGCCTTGCCTTCGCCCTGACGACTGCCTTTAAGAGCCGTTAAAGCCTCTCCAGCAGCCTCCAAAGTCAATTTGCGCCAGAGCTCATCGTCCACATTCTTTTCATTGATAACGCCTGGCCAGCGCAAGATTTCACCCATGCGCATATTTCCAGCATTTGGCATTTCTTTCAAAACAGCAGCCTCTAGCGCTTTGAGGCTTTTTAAGCTGTCTGAATTTAATAAATCTGTGGATTGAGTTGGGGCTTCGGTTTCACGGTGGACATTGATGCGGAACTCCACCTTGCCACGGCCCAACTGTTTGGTGACCAGTTCACGCAAAGGCATTTCTGCGGAACGGCACTCTTCAGGTGAACGTATGTTCAAATCTAGGAAACGGCTATTTACTGAACGGCATTCAACCGCTACAGTTGCATAGACTCCGCCACCCAGGTCTAATTGCCTGGAGGCACTACCAAAACCGGTCATACTTTCTATCATTCATCCATTGTAAAGTCCTAACATGACAATATCCAAACGCCCCAGCAATCGCCAAGCCGAAAATCTTCGCCAAATTGCCATCATTCGTGGTTTTACCAAGCACGCAGAAGGTTCTGTGTTGGTGAAATTTGGCGATACGCACGTGCTTTGCACTGCTTCCATCCTTGAGAAAGTGCCCCCTCATCAAAAAGGCAGCGGCGAAGGTTGGGTCACTGCTGAATATGGCATGTTGCCAAGAGCCACTCACACCAGAGGGGATCGCGAGGCTGCGAAAGGCAAGCAAAGTGGCAGAACTCAAGAAATTCAGCGCCTGATTGGTCGCTCCATGCGCAGCGTGTTTGACCTTAAATTACTGGGCGAGAGAACCATTCATTTGGATTGCGATGTGCTTCAAGCCGATGGTGGCACCAGAACAGCTGCGATCACAGGGGCATTTGTGGCTGCCCGCGATGCTGTGAATCAATTACTAGAAAAGAAATTGATCACTCAAGATCCAATCAAAGATCATGTGGCCGCTATTTCAGTGGGTATTTATCAAGGCGTCCCTGTGCTTGATTTGGACTATGCCGAAGACTCTGCTTGCGACACAGACATGAACGTTGTCATGACTGGTCAAGGCGGCATCATTGAGGTTCAAGGAACGGCTGAAGGCCCAGCATTTTCCAGAAAAGAACTGGATCAACTCCTGAACTTGGCTGATAGCGGCATCAAAGAGTTGGTGAAACTTCAAAAAGAAGCTTTAGCAAAAAAATAATGTCTTCCAAGAAAATTGTCTTAGCTTCCAATAACTCTGGAAAAGTTAGAGAATTTAATGCTTTACTCAGCCCCCTGGGTATTGAAGTAACGCCACAAGGTTTGCTGGGCATTCCATCTTGCGAAGAGCCCTTCCCCACCTTTGTTGAAAATGCCATCACCAAAGCCAGACACGCCAGCAAGCTGAGTGGCTTGCCTGCCCTGGCTGATGATTCTGGCATTTGTGTTGATGCGCTCGGTGGACTACCGGGAGTCTTGTCAGCCCGATTTGCTTTGAGTGATCAAAAGAAAGATCCTTCGGATGCTGATAACAATGCACTCTTGATTAAAAAATTGAGCGGCATACAACAAAGAAGCGCTCACTTCACTTGCACCCTGGTGTTCATCAATTCAGCCGATGATCCAGAGCCTTTGATTGCTGCGGGTCATTGGCATGGCGAAATCCTTGAAGCTCCACAAGGTGAGCATGGCTTTGGCTACGATCCTTTGTTCTTCATTCCAACACTTGGTAAAACAGCTGCTGAATTAAGTGCTGAAGAGAAAAATCAAATCAGTCATCGCGGGCAGGCGCTGAATAAGTTGTTACAAGAGTTAAATAAAAAGTTAAACAAAAAAATGGGTTTGTCACGCTGACATTGCACGATGCTGACCTCACTACCCCCCTTATCTCTTTACGTTCACATCCCCTGGTGCATTAAAAAATGTCCCTACTGTGACTTTAACTCTCATCAAATCAAAGATGTCAAAGAAGCTAAAGATGGTAAAGATGCAAAGACCAACGTCATTGAGATTCATCAGGCCAACCAAGCCAATGAAGCCAAGCAGGGGTTTGATGAAAAAAGATATCTCGAGGCTCTGCGCCTAGATTTACAAAGCACGCTTCCCAAAGTATGGGGACGCAGGATTCATACGATCTTTATCGGTGGCGGCACGCCCAGCCTTCTCTCTTCAGAAGGTTTAGATCAACTGCTATCAGATATACGCGCACTTCTGCCGGTGAATGCTGATGCCGAAATCACCATGGAAGCAAACCCAGGTACTTTTGAAATTGAGAAATTCAAAAACTATGCACAAAGTGGCGTTAATCGTATTTCATTGGGCATTCAGAGTTTTAATGATGAAAAGCTCAAAGCTTTGGGCCGTATCCACGACTCAGCTCAAGCCAAGGCTGCGATACATGCAGCCTTAGAACTCTTTGATCAGGTGAATCTTGACTTGATGTATGCCTTGCCCAATCAAACACTCGATGAGGCGATCCAAGATTTAGATCAAGCCTTGGCATTTAAAACGCAACATTTATCTCTTTATCATCTAACGCTTGAGCCCAATACCTTGTTCGCAAAATACCCACCAGCTATTCCTGATGATGACAGTGCATTTGAGATGCTCGATGCATTAATGGAAAAGCTGAATCGCTCAGGATATGAGCGCTATGAAATTTCTGCGTACGCCAAGAATGGGCATCGCTGTCAACATAATATGAATTACTGGAAGTTTGGTGATTACATTGGTATTGGTGCTGGTGCACACGGCAAAATTTCTGCTCACAATCAAATCGCTAGACAAACCAATGAGCGTCACCCAGATACTTATATGCAAAAGATCTTCGATCAAGGTCACGCACTGATTGAAGAGCGTATCTTGAGTAAAGATGATTTACCTTTTGAATACATGCTCAACACCTTGAGGTTGATCGATGGTGTGCCCACTCATGAGTTCAAAGAAAGAACGGGTTTAGAAATCAGCGCTGTCAACGCCCCGATTCAGCAAGCTTTGAAAAAAGGATTGCTGAATGAAGATCCAACAAGTTTGAAAGCATCAGGACTGGGCATTCAGTACCTGAATGATTTGCAGATGTTGTTTTTGAAGTAAGTACTCAAAAATTAGAGAAATAAATAACAGCCCAAACAACAAGGGCTTGAATCAGTGAAATAGCGACAGCGGCACTTCCAACATCTTTCACAAAACCTGAAATGTCATTCACATCCATTGAGATTCGGTCGATTGCCTTTTCAAGACCGGTGTTCAATAACTCCACAATCAAAACAATGAAGAGACTCATGATGAGAAGGCAGATTTCAACTGCTGACTCTCCAACAAAGAATGCTGCTGGTAGTAGCACCGACAGTAAGATCACTTCAATACGAAATGCCTCCTCAGATTTCCATGCAGACAATAAGCCCTGAAGCGAGTATTGGGATGTTTTTAAGAGGCGACGCGTAATAAGATTTTTCATTATGAATAACGTTTTTACTTTTTAATCCCTAAGGACTGAAGGTCTTTTTCTTTTTTATAGATCCCAGTTTCAATTTCAAGAACACCCAGGATGGTATGAAAAACTTCATCATGAGAGATTGCCTTGTTGCGCTGGCGCCGGAGTAAATCCATATCCAAATTTTGAGTCTTAATGAGCTCTTTACCAAACCATAAAACCAAAGGTACATTAGTTACTCCTTTGGAAGAAAGAGAGTAAGGCATACCATGCAAATACATCCCAGACTCCCCCAAGGATTCACCATGGTCGCTCACATAAAACATCGAGGTCTCAAAACGATCGTCATACTTCTTTAAAAATTGTATGACTTCACTTAAGAAGTAGTCGGTATACAAAATTGTATTGTCATACGCATTACTAATTTCTTCGTTGGTGCATTTGTTTAGCTGATTGGTTTTGCATACCGGCTTGAATTTTTGAAAAGCCTCGGGGACTCTCTCGTGATATGAAGGGCCATGGCTTCCCATCTGGTGTAAAACAATGACAATATCACCCTTCTTTTGCTTATTGATATGCTCATCTAAGCCCTTAAGCATGCCAATGTCACGGCACTCCGGATCGCAAACAGGATTATTTTTGGAAGTTGTAAAATCCTCGTAAGCAAATCGATCTGCAACTCCTTTAGAGCTTGAATTATTGTCTCGCCACAAGATATTAATTCCTGCTTTACCAATCACATCCAGTAGATTTTCTTTGTGCTTGAACTTAGATAAATCAAACTTATCCCTACCATCTATTGAAAACATGCAAGGAACTGATATAGCAGTACTTGTGCCGCAAGATGCAACATTGGTAAAGCTAACAATATTTTCTTTGCTGAGCCGTGGATTTGTATTTCTACTGTACCCATTAAGAGAAAATCGATCAGACCGCGCAGTCTCACCAATCACCAATATGATCAGTTCACGATCATTAGATGGGGGATAAATCACGGCATCTTCGCCAATTTTAATAAATGATTGCGTTCCATTAAAAAAAGTACGGTTCGCAATTTGGTAGGCCCCATACAACGCACTCATAGGACTTGAATAAACTCGTATTTGCTTTTGTTCACGAAAAAATGATGCTGAAAAAGCACTGCTGGCAAAAAATATGGCTGCAATGGTAGTCAATGCAATTAAGGCAAGCGCCGAATGATACAAAATACGTTTAACCGCTGTTTGCGGAGTGACTTTAATCTTATAAAGAAAAAATACTGGGACTACGAACAGAGCAGCGAAGTAAATTAAAGCACGCCAAGACATTAATCCTATGGCTTCAGTAACATTGGTTTCTGCTGCATTGATTAGCATATCTTTATCGATAATCACCCCATAGCTATCGGCAAAATAAGCAGAAAAGGCAGCCAACAAATAGAAAATAACCAAAACATGTTTGTACCATTTGTGCATTGTCAGCAAAGCCATCAAAAACAATAGCAACAAAAATTGGTACAGCACCAAGACCACCATATAAAGTTGGCTTGTGCCTGAGCTCGCTAACCATGCATTAGCTTTAGAAAACATCGTGAAGTTAGCGAAGATGGTTATAAAAAGCGCTGATGCAATAACCAAAAATATACTTTTAGACCATGAAAATTTAAGCATTTATGGACTTTTTCTCAGAATAGAATTCCTGACTCTATGCCGCTTAGATTAACCACAGATTAAGGAGTGGGTTAAATATGCATAATGAGCCATAAAAAAAGCCCCCTGGCTTTTCAACTAGGGGGCTTTAGGGTCTGGCGGAAGCTGTGAGATTCGAACTCACGGAGGACTCGCATCCTCGGCAGTTTTCAAGACTGCTGCATTCAACCACTCTGCCAAGCTTCCAAAACAGCCGTGATTATAGATGTATCTGAAACCAGCCGCCATTTTTTTTCATTTTACGGGTTTCAAAACTTGTTAAAATTCATAAATGTCTAAATTAATTAGCGCTGTAGACCTTGCTCTAGATACTGCCTACCAAAAAATCACTGATGCCGAATGGCAGCAATTATTTAAGTTGGCGGCCAGTCGCGGCGTTTTTGAAAAACGTGATGCAATCTTTTCAGGCTCCGCTGTTAATCAATCGGAGGGTCGATCTGTCCTTCACCCAGCTCTTCGAAACTTATCAGACCAGCCCATGATGGTGGATGGTCAAGATGTCATGCCCCAAGTCAAAGCAGTATGGCAAAGAATGGAAGGATTTTGCAATCAACTGATCGGCATCACCGATGTGATTTGCATTGGCATTGGTGGTTCAGATTGGGGTCCGCGCTTGGTGTGCGATGCGCTGTATCAAGTCAATCCCAATGTGGGTAAAGCGATTCGTTTGCATTTTGTAGCAAACGTCGACAGTGCTGAATTGGCGACCACCTTGGCCAAGGCTCAACCACGCAGCACCAGAGTTCTGATCACATCCAAAACATTCACAACCCTTGAGACCATGCGAAATGCTGAAACGGTCATCAATTGGTTAAAGTCTCATCAAGTCGCATCATCGCAACTGAAAAAGTGTTTGATTGGTATTACTGCAAATCCAGAAGCTGCTGAAGCCTTTGGTATTGCCCCAGAGAATATTTACCCATTTTGGGATTGGGTCGGTGGTCGTTTCTCAGTATGGTCAGCAGTTGGCTTCCCAATTGCCATCAAATTCGGCTTTGCCACCTACAAACAATTCTTAGTGGGTGCCCATGCAATGGATCAGCATTTTGTGAATGCCCCCGCAAATGAAAATATGCCGCTGACTTTGGCGTTGACCTTGATTCACAATCAACAAAAACATGGCATTACGGCTAAAGCGATTGTGCCCTACGCGCATGCTCTGAGATTTTTACCTGAATGGTTACAGCAACTAGAGATGGAAAGTCACGGCAAGAGTGTGACAGTCGACGGTCAATCATGTGACCCAACATCACCGGTTGTGTTTGGCAGTGCTGGTAGCAATTCACAGCATAGCTATTTCCAAATGCTTCACCAAGGCACCCAGATCATTCCAGTTGACTTTATTGCAATTAAGCAGCCCATGAGTGATTTACCTGAAGCCAAAGAACATCATCAGTCCTTGATTGCTAACTGCTTGGCTCAAGCGCAAGCTTTGGCAAACGGCTCAGAAGAAGAGTTTGCTTACGATTCTTGTCCTGGCGGTCGCCCAAGCAATTTGATTTGGCTCCCGAAACTTGACGCCTATTATTTAGGTGCTTTGTTAGCTCTTTACGAACACCGTGCACTTTGCCTGGGTGCCATATGGGGTCTTAATAGTTTTGATCAACCGGGCGTTGAATTAGGTAAAAAATTAGCAAAACCGATCACTGCTGCGCTCAAGGGTGAAAATCCATCGTTGGATGGCATTGATGAAATCACTGCTGTGCGCATCAAGTGGCTCAACTCTTAACCCATCAAAAATCTCATGGAACTATCTCCTTCAATTTTTAAAGCGTATGACATTCGTGGTGTCATTGATAAAACCTTAGACCCAAGTATTGCCAAACTCATTGGCCAATCCTTTGGCAGCGCGATGCGCGAGATTGGTGAAACAATTTGTGTGGTGGGTCGTGATGGCCGTTTATCGGGCCCAACGCTGATGTCAGGCCTCACAGAAGGTCTTTTATCTGTGGGTGTTGATGTGATTGATTTGGGGGTTGTGGCAACGCCCATGGTTTACTTTGGCACCAATATCAAGATCAATGGGCGGCAAGCCAAGTCTGGAATCATGATCACCGGTAGTCATAATCCACCTGACTACAACGGCTTCAAAATGGTTTTAGGTAGTTCTGCTATTTATGGCGAACAGATACAGGCTTTGCGTGAGCGCATCATTGCCAAACAGTTTGCAACTGGCTCAGGCAAGCGTTCTGAATACGATATCTTTCCTGAGTACTTAGAGCGCATCGTTGGTGATGTGAAACTCAAGAGAAAAATCAAGATTGCCGTGGATTGCGGCAACGGTGTTGGTGGCGCATTCGCCGGAAAACTATTTAGGGCTCTTGGTTGCGAAGTAGAAGAGTTATTCTGCGAAGTAGACGGCACCTTCCCAAATCACCACCCCGATCCAGCCCATTTGGAAAACCTACAAGATCTGATTAAAAATCTACAAAATACCGATAATGAAATTGGTCTTGCC
>JBEIOY010000167.1:0-2953 GCA_040377355.1 Burkholderiaceae bacterium
ATCCAATATCGACCCGTCGATGGTTGGATTGGTTATTCCGCTTAGCTTCGGCTGACTTTTTTCGGGGGTGGGAAGAATGACTAATCTAGCTAGCGCGCAGCATCTTGCGCAGTCCAAGCTACAACTGCCAGTATCGGCTTATTTTGATGCTGAACTGTATCAACGAGAAATCGACCTGCTTTTCAAGCAGGGGCCCGGTTACGTCGGTCACGAGCTCATGGTTCCAGAAATTGGTGACTATCAAACTTTAAGCGCCGAGAATGAAGGTCGCGTCTTGATTCGCAATGATCAAGGCATTGAACTCCTTTCAAATGTGTGCCGCCACCGACAAGCCATCATGCTCAACGGACGAGGTCACGTTGACAACATCGTTTGCCCATTACATCGCTGGACCTACAAAACAGATGGCACTCTATTGGGTGCGCCGCACTTCGATGATCAACCTTGCCTTAATTTAGGCAAGAGTCCTTTGCAAAATTGGCAAGGACTTTTATTTGAAGGTCCAAGAGATGTTCACTCTGATTTGATGAACATGGGCATCTCAAAAGATTTGGATTTTTCTGGATACATGTTGGATCACGTCGAAGTTCATGAATGCAATTACAACTGGAAAACATTCATTGAGGTTTACCTAGAGGATTATCACGTTGAACCATTCCATCCTGGCTTGGGTAAATTTGTCTCTTGCGAAGATTTATCTTGGCAATTTGGTGACTGGTTCAGCGTACAGACTGTTGGCATTAAAAATCAATTGAAGCACGCTGGCTCACCAACCTACCAACGTTGGCACGAAGCAGTTTTAAAAGCGCATCCAGAAAAAATGCCTAAACATGGCGCTGTTTGGTTAACTTACTATCCAAACATCATGGTTGAGTGGTACCCAGGCGTTTTATGCGTTTCAACACTGCAACCCATGGGTGCGAACAGAACTAGAAATATTGTTGAGTTTTATTACCCAGAAGAGCTTGCTTTGTTTGAGCGTGAATTCATTGAAGCAGAAAGAGCTGCTTACATGGAAACATGCATCGAAGATGATGAAATTGCAGAACGCATGGATCAAGGAAGAAAAGCCCTGCTTGATCGCGGCATCAATGAAGTAGGGCCATACCAAAGCCCTATGGAAGATGGTATGCAACACTTCCACGAGTGGTACAGAAAAGCAATGTCATACAAGTAAAGGATTCATCATGTTATTGATTGAAGCTACTGAACTAAAGAATGATTTGGAATCAGATAAAGATCTTTTGTTATTTGATACCCGCTTTGACCTAACGAATCCTAAAGCTGGCTATGAGTCGTATTTAGATGGGCACATTCCATCTGCGATCTATGTTGATGTTGATCATGATTTAGCCTCTGAGAAAAACGGTCAGAATGGCAGACATCCATTGCCAACGATTGAGCAGTGGGTCAAAACATGTGCCAGTCTTGGCATCACAAAAAATAGCCACGTGGTCATTTATGATAATCAGTCTTGCATTTTTGCTGCAAGAATGTGGTGGATGCTAAGAGCCACAGGTCACAACAATGTTCGCTTGCTGAATGGTGGTTATGCATCTTGGTTAGCGGCTGGTTTTTCAAGTGAAAAAACCGATAACTTGAGACCAAAGAATCCAGCAACATCATTGAGTAATATTGGTGCCGATGGTTATAGGGGCGCCGTTTTAGCTTCCGACGTTCTTAATAATCTATCTAGTAAAAAATTCATGATTCTAGATGCGCGCTCAGCCGATCGCTTTCATGGAGAAAATGAAACCCTTGATCCTGTTGGCGGGCATATTCCTGGCGCAATCAACCGTTTCTTCAAAAATAACTTGGATACTAATGGCCAATTTAAATCGGCTGATGTCTTAGTAAAAGAGTTCAAGGATTTGCTTGGTGAAACGCCGAGTAAATCAATCATTCACCAATGTGGCTCAGGCATCACAGCTTGCCACAATATGTTTGCAATGGAATTGGCTGGCTTGAGCTCATCAATGATTTACCCAGGCAGTTGGAGCGAGTGGTGTGCGGACCCCGCTCGACCCATTGAGAAGTAAATCAACTGAGTTGTTAACTCAATATTGGCTTAGAAGTCTTAGTGACTATGCCGTAAATGGCCAAGCTCTGAAATGAACAACACCAAAACCACACCAAGAACAATCAAGAAGATTTGCTCAAGTGACTCCTTGAGTTTTGGTCGCCTGTGCATCTGTGGCATCAAATCGCTCACAGCAATATAAATGAAGCTGCTAGAAGCTAATACGATGACGTAAGGAATCAATGCTTGCGCACTATCTAAAAAGAAGTAGCCAATCACTCCGCCAATCACCGCCATCATGCTAGAAATTAAGTTATAGAACAAAGCTTTTGCTTTGCTAAAGCCAGCATTCAATAAAACAATGAAGTCACCAATTTCTTGGGGTATCTCATGCAAAACAATCGCAACAGCAGTCAAAACTCCAATTTGCGGATCTACTAAAAATGCTGCCGCAATCAAGATGCCATCGGCAAAATTGTGCAGGCCATCGCCCAACAAAATCACCCAACCACTCTTACCAGCAGACTCCGCATCATGACCATGATGATGACCATGTCCATCGTGCTCGTGATGATGACTGTGTCTTAAAAGCGCAGCCTTCTCCAAAATGAAGAAACCCAGTAATCCAGCGAGCAGCGCAATAAACAAAGAAGAAATATCAGCGCCAGGGGTCGTGAAAGCTTCTGGCAAAGAATGTAATAAGGCGGTCGCTAATAAAACACCAACCGAGAGACTCACCATCTTGTTGACCATTCTTGAAAGAACAGTCAGAGATAGGCTTGCTGCTGCTGCAATACTCAATACCCCAGCCACCGTGGTGGCCAGGATGATCCAAAACAATGTCATACAACTCCTTGTTGCTTAAACCAAGCCAAACACTTATCCCAGCCATCTTTTGCTGGGCCCTCACGATACGTGGCTCGGTAATCAGCA
>JBEIOY010000213.1:0-2048 GCA_040377355.1 Burkholderiaceae bacterium
TTCTTTCGCCATCATCACAATCGGCAAAGACATCTCTGCAATGGTTTTTGCTGCACTCATGGCTTCTTCCATCAAGCGCTCCACTGGCACAACTCTTGACACCAAGCCAGCTCTTTCAGCCTCTTGTGCATCCATCATGCGACCTGTCAAACACATGTCCATGGCTTTTGATTTAGATACAGCTTTGGGTAAACGCTGAGTGCCACCAGCTCCAGGCAAGATGCCCAATTTAATTTCAGGTTGCCCAAACTTGGCGTTATCTGCAGCAATAATAAAATCACACATCATGGCTAGCTCGCAACCGCCACCCAAAGCAAATCCAGACACAGCGGCAATCACCGGCTTGCGAATGCGACGAATGGTTTCCCAGTTCTTGGTGATGTAGTCACCTTGGTACACATCATTGAAACTTAAGTTGGCCATTCCGCCAATATCTGCCCCAGCAGCAAAGGCTTTTTCACTGCCAGTGATGACGATGCAAGAAATTTGATCATCAGCATCAAACTTTAAAAGAGCGGCGCCCAATTCATTCATCAATTGATCATTCAAAGCATTCAGCGCTTTAGGTCGATTAAGCGTGATCAAAGCCACTCGATCAGTTACCGACGTCAAAATCATTTCATCACCCATCACAACCTCTTTTTTAAGTAAGTGCCCTAATAGTAATACTTTAGCGTGGTAAAAATACCCACATCCGTCCCTGCTGTTTCATTCTGCCAGCATATTCGCCTGCCTGGTCGCCTGTACCCCAATAAAAATCTGCTCGCACTGCTCCAATGATGGCGCTACCGGTATCTTGGGCCATCATGAGTCGACGCAAAGGTTTTTCACTCAAAGGATATGTGGTGGCTAAATAAACAGGTGCTCCAAGGGGGAGCGCTTTAGGATCCACCGCAATACTTCGTTCGGCTGTCAATGACACGCCCAATGCCCCAATAGGGCCCACATTGACATCGGCCACCACGGGCATTTCTCTGAAGAAAACGTATCGCGGATTAGCGTTCAACATTTCTTGAACTCGCTGTGGAGAATTTTTCTTTGACCATGCTTGAATGCCTTGCATGGTGGCTGTTGATTGATTGATTTCTTTGCGATCGAGCAACCATTGAGCAAAGGATTTGAACTTATGATCATTGGTTCCTGCATAGCCCAAGCGAATCACTTTGCCATCACTCATTCTCACACGGCCCGATCCCTGAACTTGCATGAATGCGGCGGCCACAGGATCATCTACCCAAAGAATCTCCTGACCTTTTAATTGGCCACTGGACAATAACTCTGCACGACTTGGTAGTTCTGCTGGTTTGCGTTTTTTCCAGGCATCCGGGTATTGATGAAGCGGTGTTTGATAAACGCCGCCTCGCTGACGCGCGCCATTCAGGTACGGCTCGTAATAACCAGTCACCAAGCCTTGTGAGCCGCCGGCTCGAGGTCCAGTCTGATGTCTGACTTCCATGACTTTCATCTGAGATTCAAAAAAATCACGAATCGATTGATTGCTTGATCCATTGACTCGATTAGCAGAATTACAAACTGACTTCCAGTCTAGGCCGCTGGGATTTCGTCTGACCAAACCCTCGCAACTTCTTTTCCACGCTGGCCATGCAGCCGTCAAATCATCGTCATACCAACCAGGTAAATCATTCCATGAAGCATTGATCAATGTAGCCACTGATGATGAATACTCCCCCGAACTCACAGAACTACTTTTAGTCACTGGTTTTGGCTTTTGCTCGGGTGCGCTGGCACAAGAAATCAATGCCAATGCAAAAGCAATCAAAAGTCCGTATGATAAAAACTTCCTCAAATCAATACCTGAACGACTTACATCCAACTCAGGCAAAAGGAGTTGTCCATTGAGTGATTTATTTGAAAAATATCCCATGTTATTATTTGCGCTTGAAGCAGGACTTGCCCTTGTGTTATTTGTTTTCATTGTGGTTTGGACCATGTCAGGTCGTAAAGACAAATAATAACGCTCTAGAATTTAATTAATGAAGTGTGCGGGGCATGACTAAGGCAAATTCTGGAATCGGGGTCTGAAAAAA
>JBEIOY010000103.1:0-5253 GCA_040377355.1 Burkholderiaceae bacterium
CCAAAATATCGTAGCGCGTCAAAATACCCAATAAGCCATCCTGTTCGTTGCTAACCAAAATTGAGCCAACACGTCGCTCATGCATTTGAGTCAAAGCGTCTTTGATGGAGGTGTCTGGCGTCACAAACAAAGGCTTTTTACGAGGCAACTGTCCAAGGGGCGTCTCTAAAGATTGTTCTGCAAAAATTTGTGAGGCATAAGTTCTCTGAAGAACCTGGCGGGATTGCTCCAAGAATTTCAAGATCCGCAAACTCAAGTAATCAGCAAAAGTGCTAGATAAATTGGCCAACTCCTTCATGGTGTCGACAGAAATTCTCAGACAAAAACAATCACCCAGAGCTGCATACGTCGCTGTCACAGCCCGACCTGCTACAGCAGCGCTCACAGGGAATAGTTCACCCGCCTCAATCTCATGCGCTCCACCCGCTTCATTAGCCATACCTCGTCTTGAAATAACGGTGCCCTGACGAAGGAAAAATAATTGCTTCACCTCTCCATGACTGGGATCAAGAATGATTTCCTCTGGAGCGAAATAATGTTCCTTGGCTGACTTGATGAAAAAATCAACGTGTTCAGGCTTCATCTCAGAAAAGGGAATCACTTGCATCAACTGCTGACGCAAATTCATCACCAAGCTTCTAGATGGCGTCACCTCTTTAGCTAACTCTTTGGGTAACTCTTTTTGCGGTTCTTTTTGTACTTCAATCGACATCAATTCATTCCTTTTAGTTCCAGCCTAATCAAGCAAAACCCCTACAGACTATATATACTCCTCTTATGACAAAGCTAGCTGATCTCAGAAAATCCTACATGAAAGGCAGCCTCTCCGAAGAGGATGTTCAAGCCAACCCCATCGATCAATTCAACATTTGGTTTGATCAAGCTCAGCACGCAGAATTACCTGAACCCAACGCTATGACAGTAGCATCGGTTGATGAAAATGGCAAACCCAGTGCCCGAGTGGTTTTAATCAAAGAAGTCACTCAAGAAGGCTTTGTTTTTTTCACCAATTACGACAGTCGCAAAGGCCAAGCTTTATTAGCCAATCCTCACGCAGCCCTTTTGTTCTTTTGGCCTGAGCTTGAGCGACAGATTCGCATTGAGGGCAGCGTTGAAAAAATTTCTGAAAAAGAAAGTGACGACTACTTTCATTCAAGACCACTGGATTCCAGAATTGGGGCGTGGGCATCACCGCAAAGCAAAGTGATTTCTGGAAGAGGTGTGCTGGTCGCCAAAGCAGCTGAATATGCGCTTAAGTTTGCTCTCAACCCACCTCGCCCACCACACTGGGGAGGCTTTAGAGTCAAGCCTGCTGCTGCAGAGTTTTGGCAAGGCAGACCATCTCGCTTGCACGACAGAATTCGTTACACACTCGAACAGAATGCTTGGAAAATTGAGCGCCTAGCTCCTTAATTAGATTCAGTTGATTTATATCAAAAAATCTTTGAATTGCGCTCTGAATTTGGCCACTTTAGGGCTGACCACAAAAGCACAATAACCCTGAGCGGGGTGTAAGTTGAAATAATTCTGGTGGTACTCTTCCGCAGGATAATAGATTGGCAAATCTAAAATTTCCGTCACAATCTTATTGTCAAAAACTCCAGATTCATCCAAATACTTCACCAATTCCGTAGCGATATTTTTCTGATGCTCGTCATGAGTAAAAATCACTGATCGGTATTGCGAGCCCACATCGTTGCCCTGACGATTAAGCGTGGTCGGATCATGAATCGCAAAAAGAATTTCCAATAATTGCTTGAAACTGATCACGGAAGAATCAAATTCCAAACGAACCACTTCTGCGTGATCGGTTCTGCCGCTGCAAACTGCGTCATAGTTGGCATCAGTAGCTTTGCCACCAGCATAACCAGACTCAACACGATGAACACCTCTCACGTGCTGATAAACGGCCTCTAAACACCAAAAACATCCGCCACCCAATGTTGCCTGTTGATTCATACTGTCCATCCCTATGTCAATGCTGTCATGTTAATGCTCTCAGAATTAACGTGCTTGAAGCAGGGGTATTAAGCTTTTCCATATTAGTCAAATCCCTGATTTTTTCTTCAATCAATTCCTCATATACTTCTGATATCTAATTACCGCCAAGATTCCATGAACGCCCTCCAATTACAACTTGAAGATTTGCAGCAAGCCTTTGCGCATGAACCATCACCCAGCTTTGCTGAGCGCAAAGAACGGATTGAGCGGGTAGTCGCAATGATTGATAAGTATGAAGCCAACTTGTGCAAAGTGGTTCATGCTGACTTTGGCAATCGCCACTCAGTAGAAACACGCCTCACAGAATTGGCGATGGTACGACAAGCAGCTAAATACACCATCAAACACCTCAAGTCTTGGATGAAGATGCGTGACATTTCCTTACCGATGCACTTAAAACCATCGAAAGCTTGGACTCAAGCCCAGCCAAAAGGTGTGGTTGGCATCATCAGTCCCTGGAACTACCCCATTCAATTGGCTTTAATTCCAGCAATTTCGGCCATGGCTGCTGGCAATAGGGTTTGGTTAAAACTGTCAGAGCGCTCCCCTAGAACATCAGGTTATCTCGCCACCATCATCGGAGAGTTTTTTCATCCCCTCGAGTTGCGCGTCACAACAGGTGGAGAAGATGTTGGTCGTGAATTTTCTGAATTAGCATTTGATCATTTGTTTTTCACAGGCTCAACGGCCATTGGCAAAAGAGTGATGAGGGCTGCAGCTGCTAATCTCACGCCACTGACCTTAGAACTAGGTGGCAAGTCACCAGTGGTGATCAATGACGATGCCAACTTGGCAGACGCTGCCACAAGAATCATATATGGCAAATTGATCAATGGCGGACAAACATGCGTGGCCCCTGATTACATTTTGATCAAGCATGAGTTGATTCCAGAGCTAAAGAATGCCTTGGTCCATGCTGCTGAATCTTTATTCAAAGACCCTGCTGAAATGACTCATGCCATTGACAAAGAGCAGCTATCTCGTTGGCAACAACTGGTTTCTGATGCAACAAGCAAAGGCGCCCAAGTCACCCCCCTTCTTCCTGAGTCATACAACCGTCCTTTTACTCCGGTGATACTGACTCAAGTTGCACCTCACAGCCTGGTGATGCAAGAAGAAATTTTTGGTCCCATCTTGCCAATCATCGGTGTGGCATCTCAAGAAGATGCGATTGAATTCATGAACTCAAAAGATCGTCCATTGAGCATCTATTGGTTTGGTAAAGATAAAAAAGTATTAAGAAATTTAATATCAAAAACTCACTCAGGCAGTGTGACTGTTAATGACACTCTCATTCAAGCGGGTGTTGAGCAAATACCTTTGGGCGGCATTGGGGCCAGTGGTATGGGTGCTTACCATGGTCAAACTGGTTTTGATACCTTCAGCCATCTAAAACCAGTGCTTCAGGTTCGCGGCTTGCTCGGTATTAAAGCCTGGATGGGCAGCAAATTAGCCCATCCTCCTTACAATAAAACCACGGAACGATTGTTGCGCTGGCTTAAATAGCTAGGTTAGTCAGACTGCTCAGCTAGAAGCCTTAGTTAACTGAATATATGTGCGCAGCTAGCTGATAGTGAGTCGCAGCTTCAAGAGGCTCCTCTAAAGCTTCATGCAGCTTGGCCATGTTCATGTGAGCACTGGCTTTTAGCAAAGGTTTCGTTTTTGGATCCTTGATCACGCCTTGCAAACTCGATTTGGCTTTACCCCATAATTTTTGAGCCAAGCACACCTTGGCCAAGGCCAAAGAGAGCGCAGGCTCACTGGGATACTTCATCATCCACGCTTCAATCTTTTGGACCAAGGTCAGAGCGGTCGAACCAGTTGGCAAGCAATCTGGATAAATGGCAATCAATGATTCATCCCATTGATCATCCAATGACTCCTCAATCAAACTGCGAGCAATCTCTTGCTGACCAACTGCTAACAAACCTTTAGCCATCACCAAAGCAACCCTAGAGGCTTTTCGATCAGCCTTTGGCAAATTCTTCCAAATAGCCAACAGTGCCTGATGATCTGTGGACTTTTCCTGAACCAATTTAGCCACCGCCTCTTGCACTGTTTTTTGAGCCAAGACCGGATGAATGGCTTCACGCTTACTCAAACTATGACTTAGTTTTAAAACTTCATCCCAACGCTTGAGTTGCTGGTTGGCTTTAAGTGCAATGCGCTGAACAAACAACTGTCTGGCGCCACCCTTTTGCAATTGCTCAATGGTGGCAAGCGCTCCAGCCGGATCATTTGAATCCATCTGCATATCAGCCATAGCCACTAGGCGGGCTTGCTGTTTATTGGCAGATTGTATTTTTGATAACCATTGATCTCTCAAATCATAGCGATTCAAACGATGCGCGGCTCTAGCTGCCAGCAAGGCAGCAGTTTCTGATAATGCTTGATTCACACTGGCCGCTTCTGCTGCTTTGAGCGCCTTTGAAAAACGTCCAGCAAAAATATCCTCAACCGCCTCAGATAGCAACACAATCGCACGAGCCTCGCGCTGCTTGCGTCGATACAAAGCCGCTTGCTTTGGTAAATCTAAAACCGCAGCAAAGGTCCGCCAAGCCAATAAGCCCACGATCAATACTCCCAACACCACCACAATAAAAAGATTGAGGCTGGTATCTAAGCGATAGGGTGGGAAATAAATGGTGATATGACCGGCATTACCACTGGCAAACAATGCCAATAGGACTGCTGCTGCAAATAAGAAAGCTAACCACAATGCACCGCGCACCATCACTGGCCCTTACTCATCGGAATTGATTTGGATACCTCAGTGCGAAGCTCACTGATATTTTTTTGAACTTGAACCACTGAGCTTGCTTGCGCTTGAAAATGTTTTGCGATCAATTGCTCTGCTTGAATCAAATCATCTCTAGTTGCTTGGGGCAATTGAGATAACCAGGCAAGCCTTGCGCTTAAAAAATGAAGTCTTAATTGTTGGCGAATCAAATCTTGAGCTGCTGGGGTCATGGCCACATCCTTCACGTCGCCCACCACCTGAATACGCATCAACTGATCGCCCAAACCCTGAATGGCCGCCATAACTTTTTGAACAACTGTTTGGGTTCCAGCGTTACTTGTAAAAGTCGGGGTGGTTGCTACCGGAAGAACATTCATCGGCAGCTGCGCAACCTGATTCAACAATTGGTTTAACTGATTGGCCACGGGCGCTAGATTCTTTTGATTTTCCAAAGAGCTTTTTAAGGCCAAATTGATTTCAGCTTCGTGAGTCAATACTTTGTTTAACTGAGC
>JBEIOY010000133.1:0-3861 GCA_040377355.1 Burkholderiaceae bacterium
ACGAAAAAGCCCTGGAACCTTTCGGTTCCAGGGCTTGACGTTTGGTGCGGCTGGCAGGAATTGAACCCACGACCCCTTGGTTCGTAGCCAAGTACTCTATCCAACTGAGCTACAGCCGCATTAAGACCGACATTATGCCATGGAAATTAAAAACTACATAACTCCTGCTGGCCATCAGCGCATGAAAGATGAACTTTTGCATCTTCTGGATGAAGAGCGTCCAGAAATCGTCAAAATTGTTTCATGGGCCGCATCAAATGGTGATCGCTCTGAAAATGGTGATTATCAATACGGTAAAAAGCGTTTGCGTGAAATCGATCGACGCATTTACTTTCTTACTAAGCGTTTAGAGGATGTCTTGGTGGTTGACCCTGAAGCACGAGATAAAACCGATCAAATATTTTTTGGAGCAACGGTCTCTTATGCAGATGAGACTGGTCAGGAGACCACTATTGCGATTGTGGGTGTTGATGAGGTCGATATGGAGAAAAATCATGTCAGTTGGATCTCGCCGATTGCCAAAGCATTCATCAAAGCAAGAGAGGGTGACACCATTCAATTACAAACCCCTGAAGGTTTGAGAGAGCTTGATATCTTAAAAGTTACCTACCAAAAACTCGGGTGATTTTTAATACGTCTTGATTTTGTCTTAAACGTCGCATCACTTTGGCCAAGTGATAGCGGCTTTCCACCTGAATCACAAAGCGGATGCCCACGGCAGACTCACTGAATCGATCATCCATCGACACGTGAGCGATATTGGCATCAGCGGATGTCAATGTGCCAGCAATGCGGGCTAAAACACCTTTGGCATTTTTGACGTCCACACGAATTTCCACATCAAAACTTCTCTGAATGTCTTCCGACCAAACAACATCAACCCAATGATCTGGATCGCGGTGATGCAGTCTTTGGCCCTGACGACATTCATGGGTGTGAATCTGCAACCCTTCACCCTTGCCAAGGTAGCCCATGATATTGTCTCCAGGGATTGCATGGCAACAGGCCGGGAAAGATACTGATTCGCCAGCATTACCATCAATCATGATGGCTTGCTTGTGCTCAGGAATTTCATTGCTTGAGGTCTCCCATTCAGCCGTATCCAAACGCATTTGTTCAGAATGACCCTTGCTCTCTCGAATGAGCATTTCAACTCTTTTGGCCATCACTGCAGGAACACGATGACCCATGGCAATATCAGCGCACAATTCTTCACGACCTTTGCTGCCCGTCCAATGCAATAGCTTTTCCCAAATATCATCCGTGACCAATGCAGCATCGCCGCCGTGCTGACGCAAAGCCTGAGACAGCAAGCGCTCACCCAATTGAATAGCCTCTGAATAGCGTCTGGTTTTGAGGTAATGACGGATGGCTGCACGAGCTTTGCCAGTTTTAACAAATGTGAGCCAAACAGGATTCGGTTGCGAATTTGGCGTAGAACTGATTTCAATGATGTCGCCGTTCTTTAATTCTGTTCTCAATGGCAGTTGAACGCCATTGACTTTGGCGCCAACGCACTCGTTACCCAAGTCACTGTGAACAGCGTAGGCAAAGTCCAGTGCTGTGGCGCCCCTTGGTAATGCTCTGATTTGACCCTTGGGTGTGAACACGTAAACCGCGTCTGGGAATAAATCGATTTTGACGTGCTCAAGAAATTCCTGAGAGTCGCCACTGTTGTCTTGTATATCAACCAGTGATTGCAACCATTGATGGGCTCTGGTTTGCATTTCAGTGAGGTGGTCATCACCATCTTTGTATGCCCAATGGGCGGCAACGCCCTCTTCTGCTACGCGGTGCATGTCTTGGGTACGAATCTGAAATTCCACAGGCATGCCAAAGGGGCCTACCAGAGTGGTGTGCAGCGATTGATAGCCATTCAACTTAGGAATCGCAATGTAGTCCTTGAATTTGCCAGGCATCGGCTTATACAAGGCGTGCAAGACGCCCAAAGCGCGATAGCACTCATCAATCGATTTGACGGTCACACGAAAAGCGTAAACATCCAAGACCTGAGAAAAGCTCAAATGTTTTTGGCGCATCTTGATATAGATACTGTACAAAGTTTTTTCTCTGCCGCGCAAGTCAGCCTCAAGAGCTGATTTACTTAAAGTCATGCGCGCAGCGTCTAAGATCTTGGCCACCATTTCTTTGCGATTACCTCTGGCTTTTTTAATTGCCTTATCCAAAGTAGCGTATCTGAATGGTGATGCATGTCTAAAACTTAAATCCTGTAATTCTCTGTAAACCAAATTCAAGCCAAGGCGATGAGCAATGGGTGAATAAATTTCTGCAGTTTCAAGAGCCACTCTTTTGCGCTTGACCAAAGTGGTTGCATCAAGCGTGCGCATGTTGTGCAAGCGATCTGCCAACTTCACCAAAATCACTCGAACATCTCTGGCCATGGCCATGAACATTTTTCTAAAACTCTCAGCCTGCGCTTCTGCCTGACTTTGGAACTCTAACTTGTCTAGTTTGGTGAGACCTTCTACCAATTCAGCAACTTTGCTGCCAAAAGTTTCTACTAACTCTTGACGAGTACTGCCGGTGTCTTCGATCACATCATGCAACAAGGCTGCCATGATCGATGCCGCATCCAATCGCCAACTGGCGCAAAGTTCAGCAACGGCTAAAGGGTGGGTGATATATGGTTCGCCGCTTTGGCGATATTGACCTAGATGAGCTGAATCAGCATATTGAAATGCTTTTTTGACCAGAGCAATTTCATCAGGTTTTAAATGAGAGATTTTTTCAATGAGGCCAGCCAGTGAAACAACTTGTGGCTTTGGGGGGTGGGCCGGTTGGGATGTGGGTCCAAATAAATGCCGGCTTGACTGCTCTAGGATGGCGGCTAGAATGCCTTGGGCATCTGGGTTTGGCGCCACCGTGTCACCTCTTATAGAGGTACTTTAACCAACATGTCTCGATCTGTAACGCCAGCAGCCACTTCACGCAAAGCAATCACGGTTGGCTTGTCCTTAGCGTTCACTCTAGGAGCATGACCTTGCGCTAATTGACGAGCGCGATAGGTAGCAGCTAGAACCAATTCAAATCGATTGGGGATGGTTTTCAAACAATCTTCTACAGTAATACGTGCCATGTGTTTAACTCAAAAAGTGCTAGGAATACCCAAAGGATAACTCACTTGGGCAAAAGTAGCAGAAAGTTCACTTTTGCTTGTTTGCTGCGCCGAGTTCTTGAGCTAATTTTTGATGTCTGACTAATTGAGAATTCTTGCGCAAACGACTCGCTAAAACCACATGATTTAACTCAGCCAAGGCAGTTTCAAAGTCGTCATTGATCACCAAGTAATCTGCTTCAGCCACATGGGTTAACTCTTCTTTGGCGGCAGCCACTCGTTTTTGAATAGTGGCCTCATCATCTTGAGCACGGTGAAGTAAACGATCTTCTAGGGCTTGTATCGATGGTGGCAAAATAAAAATCCAAATTGCTTGGGGAATGATAGCTTGCACTTGACGAGCTCCCTGCCAATCAATTTCCAAAATGACATCTCTGCCATTTTTCATTTGGGACTCAATCCAAGATTTGGATGTGCCGTAATAGTTGCCATGTACTTTGGCCCACTCTAAAAAATCACCGGCTTCTTTGCGCGCTAAAAATTCAGCCTCACTGAGAAAGTTATATTCACGGCCGTTCACTTCGCCAGGTCTTGGCGGACGTGTGGTGCACGAGACTGATAGGTCTATGCCGGCATCTTGCTTCAGCAGTGCATTCACCAAAGAGGATTTGCCTGCTCCCGAAGGAGCAACGACCATCAACATGCTACCGGTATAAGTCATCAAAAATCCTCAGCTAAACCATTACTCAAGATTCTGCACCTGCTCACGCATTTGCTCAATCAAT
>JBEIOY010000001.1:0-42733 GCA_040377355.1 Burkholderiaceae bacterium
CAATGGCATCACATGTTCCAGTGCTGGTCTCAAGCGCTTGTGGAGCGGCCAGTGATGTCAGCTCTCAACATGGCAGCGTCTTAGACTTACAAAACTCTTTGGATGATTGGGTAGGTCAAGCAAATCATTGGCTTGATCATGCCAGTGAGGTACCAGGATATGAACGCCCTTGGTCTCAAGTGGCCAATGAGTATTTAACTCAATATGAATTAATTGCTAAAAACAAATAGGTCTGCTTGATCAGATGTAACTCATCAAGCCTACCTCATCAAGCGTACTTAACTTCGACCATTCCCTGGCCGCCTGACTTACTCAAAGCCACGCTCAAGTTTCTAATGCTTTCATCATCAGGATAGATTTTCCAGGCATCTGGAAATTGAACCAAGCACGCAGTTCCATTTGAAATAACATCCGCTGTCATCATCAAGCCTTGCTGATTTTTTCCTGCAAAGATGCTCACCTGCTCCTTGAACCCAGAAAGATCGATGCCCTGCTGTAATTGAACGTGAAGACTTCTAGCAAACTTTAAACGGGCTGTTGTGACATCCATGATTGAATCAGCAACAACCCTCATGCCTCCTGAAAATTTATCAGGCGTGACGCTGACTTTGGCGATGATCAATTCATCTTCTTTCAACCAATGTCTATTGGGTTCAAATAACTCGCTGTAAATGGTCATCTCCAGTTGAGCAGAACCATCATCAATGGTGGCAATCATCAATTTACCTCGTGGACCCATCATACTTCTGGTAGAGGTCATGATGCCAGCAATCAACCTGTCCTTGCCTTCGGTCAATTGATTTAGTTTGGTTCTCACAAAATGACTGACTTCATCGCAATATGCGTCAAATAAATGGCCTGTTAAATACAAACCTAATGCAGCTTTTTCTTCTTGTAGGCGACGCTTCTCAAACCAAGCATCTTCTTTGATTAATTCTGGTTTGTGTTCATTGGATGAGCCGGCCATATCAAACAAGCTAACTTGCTGTGCAGATGCATCCGCCTGATCAGCAGCCTCCATCGCTCTTGGCAAAGACGCTAATAAAGTTGCGCGTGAGTCATAACCGCCATACAGAGAATCAAAGGCCCCTGCACGAATCAATGCTTCCATCGTGCGACGATTCACTACCCGACGATCTAATCTAGAACAGAAATCAAATAAATCCACAAAAGGGCCATCATTTCTGGCCTGAATAATTTGTTCAATCGCACCCTCTCCAGAACCTCTGATAGCGCCCAAGCCATAACGAATCATGGTAGCTGCTTGCTCTTTATTTTGAGGGTCTTCACGCAATGGCATGAAACGGTAAACACTGGTGTTCACATCAGGGGGCAACATTTTGATCTTGTTAACCAAGGCATCTTCGTACAGTATTTTTACTTTATCGGTGTCGTCCATTGCCAATGACAAGTTGGCCGCGATAAATTCAGCGGGATAGTGGGCCTTTAACCAAGCGGTGTGATAAGCCAGTAAAGCATAGGCAGCGGCGTGTGACTTATTAAAACCGTAGCCAGCAAACTTTTCCATCAAGTCAAAAGTTTCATCAGCCTTATCAGCTTTCAGCCCACTTTTACCTGCGCCATCTCTGAATAATTGACGATGCTCCGCCATCTCTTCAGGTTTTTTCTTACCCATGGCACGACGCAATAAATCAGCGCCACCCAATGAATAACCACCAACGATCTGCGCCATCTGCATCACCTGCTCTTGATAAACCATGATGCCGTAGGTTTCCCTTAAGACTGGCTCAACACGAGGATCTGGATAATGCACTTGTTCTTTACCGTGTTTACGGGCAATGAACGACGGGATCAAATCCATCGGTCCCGGTCGGTACAAAGCCACCAAAGCGATGATGTCCTCAAAGCGGTCAGGCTTTGCTTCACGCAACATGCCTTGCATGCCACGACTTTCTAACTGGAATACGGCGACCGTATTGGCATTTTTTAAGATTTCAAAAACGGTAGGATCATCGAGCGGCACTTGACCAACACGCCAATCTTTCTTCTCTGGATATAACTGATGAATAAATCTTTCAGCCCAATCCAAAATCGTGAGCGTTGTAAGACCCAAGAAGTCAAACTTGACCAAGCCAACAGCCTCAACGTCATCTTTATCAAATTGACTGACCACCCCAGTATCCGAACCTTCTTTGCCATCTTTACTGCCTTGTGTATAAAGCGGGCAAAAGTCTGTGAGCTTGCCTGGGGCAATCAATACGCCGCCAGCATGCATGCCGACATTTCGAGTCATGCCTTCTAACTGTTGAGCCAAACCCAATAATTGTTTAACTTCTTCCTCGCGAGACTCGCGTTCAGCCAAAAGCTTCTCTTCTTTTTTAGCCTGCTCAATGGTGACTTGTTGACCAGGTTTATTGGGAATTAATTTAGAAATACTGTCCACAAATCCATAGGGCTGCTCCAATACGCGACCCACATCTCGAATCGCTGCGCGCGCTGCCATCGTGCCAAATGTGGCAATTTGACTCACAGCATCTTTACCGTACTTCTCTTTGACATAGGCAATCACCCGATCGCGACCGTGCTGACAGAAATCAATATCAAAGTCAGGCATTGATACACGTTCAGGGTTTAGGAATCGCTCAAAGAGCAAGTTGTATCTCAGTGGGTCTAGATCAGTAATGCCCAGGGAGTAAGCCACCAAAGAACCTGCGCCTGAGCCTCGCCCAGGACCGACTGGTACGCCGTTATTCTTTGCCCAATTAATGAAGTCAGCCACAATCAAAAAGTAACCTGGGAAGCCCATCTGAGAAATAGTTCTAGCTTCAAACTTTAAGCGCACCTCATAACTGGGTCGTTGCTTTTCTCTTTCAGCTTCATGAGGGTACAAATGTAGCAAATGTTTGGATAAGCCTTCCATGGCTTTTTCCATCAAATAGTCATCCAATGTCATGCCTGCTGGCACCGGAAAATCTGGCAGCTGAGGCTTGCCCAAGGTCAGCGACAAATTACAACGCTTGGCAATTTCGACACTGTTAGTAATAGCTGCTGGTAAATCAGCAAACAAAGCTTGCATCTCTGCTTGAGTTTTAAAGTACTGGTCGGCCGTGAATTTCTTTGCGCGTTTAGGGTTGCCAAGCACCTCTCCTTCAGCAATGCACACCCTGGCTTCGTGCGCTCTGAAGTCAGTTGGCTTCATAAATTGAATGGCATGAGTTGCCACCACAGGCAACTGAAGCTCATTCGCTAAATGAACAGCTTCATGAAGATGTGCTTCATCCTGAGGGTGCCCTGCGCGTTGAATTTCAATATAATAGGATCCCTGGAAATAACCCGCCCACTTTTTGGCAGAAGCGATCGCTTCATCGTGCTGACCCGCTAACAAATACTGCCCAACATCACCCAATCTTGCACCCGATAAAGCAATCAGACCCTCGGCGTGATCTTTGAACCACTTAGAATCGATTTCTGAACGGCCTTTGAATTGATTGGTCAACGATGCTTTGGTTAAGAGTTCGCATAAATTCAAATAACCTTGGTGATTTTTGACCAACAACTGAAGTCTGAATGGTTTATCTCTATCTTCGGCATTGGTGATCCAAACATCACTGCCAATGATGGGTTTAATACCTTCTTTGCGTGCCGCTTGATAGAATTTAACCAATCCAAAAACATTGCTTAAATCTGTTAGGGCCAAGGCGCCCATTTGATCTTTAACCACGGCAGCAATGGCGTCATCGATGCGCACAGCCCCATCCACAATAGAATATTCGGAGTGAAGACGCAAATGAATAAAGTTGGTATTTAAAGACATGAGATGATTTTAGCTATGTTCAAAACTCAATACCGCGGTCGCTTCGCACCCTCACCCACAGGAGCTCTCCACGCCGGGTCGCTCGCAACCGCCCTAGGTAGTTGGCTTGACGCGCGGGCACATCATGGAAAATGGCTTTTACGGATCGAGGACCTTGATTTACCAAGGTGCGTTCCAGGTGCCGACAAAATCATCATTCAACAACTCCTCAATTGCGGTTTGTATTGGGATGAAGAGATTGAATACCAATCAAAACGAAGTCATTTGTACGAGTCGACCTTAAATCAACTAAAACAAGAAAAAAAGGCTTATGGTTGTCGATGTACTCGCAAACAAATTGAGGATCAATTACTGCGTTTGGGAAAAAAGAAAGGCCGGCATGGTGAATTGGTCTACCCAGGAAGCTGTCGCAACTTAGCAGAAGTCACTGAGCCATGCGCTTGGCGTTTACTGGTCAAAGATCCCGAGATTGAATCATCAGTAGGAGATTTCGTCTTAAGGCGCTCAGACAGGATATTTACTTATCAATTGGCCGTCGTGGTGGATGATCATTTACAAGGAATCACACACGTGGTCAGAGGTGAAGATTTATTGGATAACACCGCAAGGCAAATTTATCTTCAACAACAACTCAATTACACCCAACCTCATTACCTTCATTTACCTTTGGTGCTCGACGGCAACAATGAAAAGCTCAGCAAACAAACCAATGCAACTGCCCTTGCTTGCAACACCCCTGGTGAGGCATTAAAAGCTCTTCAGGCTGCCGCAAAACATTTGGGCTTGAGTGAACCTGAACTTTTTAGCAACAGCCCTGACGGCCCTGATTCAAAAGAAGCCAATGAATTAAAGGTAAATGAAACAACGATCAAACAGTGGCTAGAAACCGCTGTTGAGCATTATCGAAACACTCGTCTATAAATTTAAATGCGGATTTAACTGCAGCTTATTTTTTAAAGCCGCCCAGCAAAGCAGCTCTTGGCTTTGCGCCAGGCTGAATAGATGGCTTGCTTGTTGCTGGCGTTGAAGTTTGAGTGCCTACCTGAGCAGTTGACTCAGCTTGACCTGTCACCGTTGGCTTGGCATCTTTGGCAGTTACTTGATAAGGCATATAGAAAAATGGATCGCCTGCTGGACCATTCGTAGGATCAGGAACAGGTAAGCGAAGAAGCTTACGGTTCATCAACTTCTCAATATCAGCCAATAGTCTTTCTTCAGAGGCGTCCACCAATGCAATTGCGTCACCTTGTGCGCCCGCACGACCAGTACGACCAATGCGATGCACATAATCTTCAGCATTGAATGGCAGCTCATGATTGATCACACAAGGCATATCTACAATATCCAGACCTCGAGCTGCAACATCAGTGGCAACCAATACATCCATCGCGCCCTTTTTAAAGGACTCCAAAATTTGCATGCGCTCAATCTGACTCTTATCTCCATGAATCGCACCGGCTTTGATACCACTGCGTTCTAAAGCACTGGCCAGCTTGCCGCAACCAATACGACTGTTGGTAAACACGATGGCCTGACGAGTCAAACCTTGCTGAACCCGCGCTTTTAAAACTTTGATGACGGCGTCTTTCTTTTGCTCTGACGGCACCATGTGTATTACTTGGCGCACAGTGTCTGCAGCCGCATTTTGTCTGGCAACCTCAATGGTCACTGGATCACGCAAATAGCTTTGTGCTAATTTTTTAATTTCTGTCGAAAAAGTGGCTGAGAATAAAAGTGTTTGACGTTTTGCTGGAATCAAACCAATGATGCGCTGAAGATCTGGCAAGAAACCCATATCTAACATGCGGTCTGCTTCATCCAAAATCAAAAACTGCACTTGAGATAAGTTCGCATTTTTTTGACCAATGTGATCAAGTAAACGACCTGGTGTAGCAATTAATAGCTCAACACCTGAGCGCAATAAACTTGTTTGAGCAGACATATCAACGCCACCAAACACCACCGCAGTTCTGATATCTGTGTACTTAGCGTATTTGAATGCATTATCAGCAACCTGATCTGCCAACTCACGGGTTGGGGTTAAAACTAAAGCACGTATTGGATGTCTGGCAGGAGATGCGCTGCTACTGGCCATTGGCAAGATGTTTTGCAAAATGGGTAAAACGAATGCAGCGGTTTTACCTGTACCCGTTTGAGCGGCACCCATCACATCTTGACCATTCAAGACATGCGGCATCGCTTGCGCTTGAATCGGTGTGGGCGTTGTATAGCCCTGTTCTAAAACAGCGCGCAGGATTGGTTCGGAAAATCCGAAATCGGTAAAACTTGGGGGTGTATTGGTTTGCTCTGTACTCACAGGGCTCTATTATGAGGCCTGTGAGTATTTAGCTGTGATTTATTGATGAGTCGGCGATTTAAAACCGATTGAAGACACTCTTAAAGAGCGGCAATACCAGCCTTGGCAATTTCAGCATCTTCATTTGATTTAACGCCTGAAACGCCAATAGCGCCAATTGTTTGGCCGTCGAGCACGATGTTCACGCCACCCTCAAGGGTGCCTTGAAGAACTGCTGTGGCATTTAAAAATGAGTAACGACCGCCATTGATCACGTCTTCATAAATTTTGCTCTCGCGACGCCCTAAAGCTGATGCACGGCCTTTTTCTTGAGCAATATAGGTTGACACAGGCGGGCAATTGTCGCGACGTGTGAAGCCCAATAGATGGCCGCCATCATCAACCACTGCAATGGATACTGCCCAATTATTTTTTTCAGCATGGGCATTGGCCGCGGCCAATATTTTTTGCACATCGGATTGATTTAAATAAGCTTTTTGACCTGGCATGCTGTTCTCCTATGAAGATTTATGTTTTTTAAGACTTTGTACGATACCTTAAATTGGTCTTTTCGTCCCCTACAGGCAGTAGCTACGCATCAATTAATCAAAATAAATAGTTAATATTAATATATAATGTAAATAACTTATTAATAAATTGGTGAACCTGATGGATGCAAAAGAGAAGTTATCAATGAGTGAAAGCAAGCAGTTTGATATTGCTGCAATGAGAGATAACGCAGACGAAGCATGTCGCATGATGAAAACATTGGCCAATCGTGATCGCTTGATGTTGCTTTGCCAATTGAGCCAAGGTGAGAAGCGCGTTGGCGAGTTAGAAGAAGTCACCAATATTCATCAGCCTACTTTGTCACAACAATTGGCTGTGCTTCGTGAAGAAGGTGTTGTATCAACGCGCCGAGATGGCAAACATATTTACTACAAAATTTCGAGCCCCATCGCGATATCCGTGATGGAATTGTTGTACGCCAGCTACTGTGGCAAATAAGGAGAAGTTTATGAAAAGCAATGTCGGCGGAATTGACCGCACTTTACGTATTGCAATTGGTGCACTCTTGGTTGTTTTGGCAATCATTGGTGTGATTGGTAACTGGGGTTGGATTGGTTTGTTGCCAATCGCAACAGGCGTTTTTCGCTTCTGCCCTGCCTACCCATTATTAGGAATTAAAACTTGTAAAAATGATTGATTCTGATTCTTCAATCTAACGCTTCATACGATTGGCGATCAACCCCAAAAGTTCATCGCCAATCCGTAAAGTACCAAACCAAATGTTCCAACTAGCAGTGCCGGAATCATCCTCTCCCCTGGCTTTGAATACATGATGATCAGTGCCACAATACTCACCCCCAAGCGAATAGAAATCGGCACCGTGGCAAGCAAACCCACTGGCAACAAAATGATTCGAACGGTTAATGCTGCCACCATCGCATAAGTGACCGCAGATAACCATTTGAATAGCTCGCTCTCTTGGCTTATTTTTCCAGAAAAATAAACACCCAAACCACGCCAAAAATAAGTACCAATACAAGCAGCAATCAAAGCAGCCCACATACCGGCATCATTGAACATGGCGCTTAATTCTGATGTCTCAGGCATGTTGTCTATTCCTAAAATGCTTATCGATCATGTAAGCAATCGTGCCGCCGACAATTCCGGCAATTAATAAAGAATAATCAGGAAACCAAAGATAAGAGAGCAAGCCAATTGGTGCGCCCAATAGGATGGCCATGCGATTTGCTCTTGGCTTGACTTCAGTGAAGGTCAATAAGAAAAAGAGTGGGTTAATAAATACCAAACCCAAATTGATATAACTTGGTACCTGTCCAGCCACCAAATAACCCAGAACTGTTGCTGGCGTTGATACAGCCCAACATACAAAGGCGAATCCTGTGAAGTAAGAAAGACGGTCCTCAGGTTTCATTTTTGGAAAATCTCTCATGGACACAGCCCAGGCTGTCATCGCCACAAAATGAACCACCAAATAATAAAAAGAACTGCGCTGCTTTTCCAGAAACTGTGGAAAGAGCGTTAAACACATCGTGAAGAACCGTGTGGCCGTGAGCGTGACGGCGATCGCAATCGCGACACCCGAAGCACTCAAGACGAGCATTTCAACGAGCACCACTTGACCAGGGAGCGCAAACATAAAGAAACTGGTGGCACTGGTTAGCCAAATATCTAGGCCATTGGCCTGCCCCATCGCACCAAAACCCAACATACCGGCAAACAAAATGCCAGCAGGCACTCCAAAAGCATCTTTGGCGCCCTTTATAACGATGTCTCTATTCAAACTCATGGGATGCAGTTTATTGGTTTTTTAACTTTTAGTTATTTGATCTATTTAATTACTTTACTTGTCTGCATCAAAGCCCACTCAATATGCTCTCTCAGTATGTCACTGGCATTTGTTAACCCCTGCTTTAAACCAATCGTGATTTTTTCTCTGACACCATCATCAAGACTCGCTGATCTCAGAGCATTCCCCATGCTTACGGAGAGATTGCGCCTCCAGGATTCGTACCCAATCCTGCGAATCGGACTGCCTTCGTGGTTCGATAGAAAATCTTCTTCTGACCATGACCACAAATTCAATAAGTCGGCATGCTCTAAACCATGCCTTGGTAAAAAATCAGGTACTGAACTTAATTGAGCAAATTTATTCCAAGGGCAAACTAGCTGACAGTCATCGCATCCGTACACTCGATTACCCATCAAGGGTCTTATCTCCTCGGGAATAGATCCTTGATGCTCAATCGTCAAATAGGAAATACAACGACGTGCGTCTAATTGGTAAGGCGCTGTAATAGCTTGGGTTGGACAGATATTGATGCAAGCAGAACATTCACCACAATGACTGGTAATAGGTTCATCAACAGGAAAAGGTACATCCACCAATATTTCACCCAAGAAAAACATCGACCCTGCTTCACGATTCAGCAGCAAGGTGTGTTTGCCGCGCCAACCCAAACCCGATTTATTGGCCAACTCAACTTCCATGACCGGGCCGGAGTCAACAAATACCCGATAACCAAAAGGGCCTATCTTTTTCTCGATCACATCAGCCAACAGTTGCAAGCGTTGGCGCAACACCTTGTGATAGTCACGACCTCGGGCGTACATGGCCACCACCGCCTGAGAAGGCTCATCCCATCGGTCTATTTCTTTGTTACGCCAATCAACGGCTTGGCGCATTTCAGAGGTATCGGGCAAGTAATCCATTCGAACCGTCAAGACTCGAACCGTGCCTGGCTGCAATTCTTGAGGATTGAGTCGCAAATGAGCGCGCTCCCTCATATAATTCATGTCACCGTGACGCCCAGCATCCAACCACTCTTTCAATCTTGGTCCTGCCACACTCAAATCTGTGTCAGAAACTCTGATATCGCCAAACCCCAAGTCGATAGCTTCACGCCTCAACCAAGAAATATCTTGGATGAAATCATCTTTGGCTGCTTTGGTTTGAGTCACGATTTTTGCTCCATGATGAGATTGTAGGGCCCAATGACAAAAGATACTCATCTGATGATTCCGTCCAGAACCCTTTCCTCTGAGCAAGACACAGATGCATTTGCTCTTCAGTTTGCTAACCGGATTCAAAAGCTTTTCCTAGCTAAAAATAGTCCCTCAAATAAAGCCCTTCATTTTTCTTTGGTGGGTGATCTGGGTGTTGGTAAAACCACTTTGACAAGATATTTACTTAGATCATTGGGGCATGTGGGTAAAGTCAAGAGCCCCACCTATGGTTTGTGCGAACCCTACCAAGTGAATCTCAATTTAAAAAACAACACAAATGAAATAACCAAAACACTCTTGCCCTTTCACCACTTTGATTTGTACCGCATGAGTTATGCCAAAGAATGGATGGACGCTGGATTCAGAGATGTGTTCAGTGAAGCAGGTATCTGCATGGTCGAATGGCCAGAAAAAGCAGAGGGTACTTTGCCTTTGGCCGACTGGATCATTACTTTATCGACCAATGATGATGACACCCGATCATTGATGATCAGCAGTCAGACCAATATTGGCGATGAATTGATCAAAGGATTTCAAGAAACATGAAATTCATTGGTGGCAATCGCACAAATAGATTGAAACGACGCGAGCTTTTAAAAAGAATTGCTCAAACAGGCGCACTCATTTTTTTAGGACCCAGCCAAATTGCTTGGGGCGCAAAACTAATGGCGGTTCGTATTTGGCCAGCAGAAGATTACACACGTGTGACTCTAGAGTCCGACGAAGTACTAAAAGTAAGCCATCAACTTCTAACCAATCCACATCGTTTGGTTGTAGACGTTGAAGGACTCGAACTCAATAACACCATCAAAGAATTGGTGGCAAAAGTTAATAGCAATGACCCTTACATCGCTCAAGTTCGTGTTGGTCAATTTCAACCGAAAGTTGTTCGCCTGGTCTTTGACCTCAAAGAAAGCATTCAGCCCCAGTTATTTACTTTAGACCCAGTGGGTAGCTATCAAAATCGCTTGGTGTTTGATTTATATCCTACCGTTGCAAACGACCCCTTGATGGAGTTGGTGCGTCAGAGCGCCAAAAAAGAGGCTGCCTTAGATGCTGATGACCCGATTGGTGCGATTGCCAGAAGAGAAGTTCAAAAAGCAGAAGCCAATAAATCCATTAAGCCCAATGAAATCGCCAAATCTGATAACAAGCCAGATAGCAAATCAGGCAAACCCAGTCATCGCAGACTTTTAACCATTGCGATCGACCCTGGGCATGGTGGTGAAGATCCTGGAGCGATTGGCAAGAGAGGCTCCCGAGAAAAAGATATCGTCTTGGCTATCTCGCACAGACTGAAGCAAAAAATTGAAGCAGAGCCTGATATGCGCTCCTACTTAACGCGTGATGGCGATTACTTCGTACCGCTGCATGTGCGGGTCAATAAAGCACGTCGTGTTCAAGCAGATTTGTTTGTATCTATTCACGCGGATGCTTTTATCAAACCCAATGCACGAGGTGCTTCGGTATTTGCTCTGTCACAACATGGAGCAACCAGCACTGCAGCCAGGTGGTTGGCTAACAAAGAAAATGGTGCGGATTTGATTGGGGGTCTGAATATCAAAACACAAGATAAGCAAGTCGCTCAATTACTTCTTGACATGTCCACAACTGCGCAAATCAAAGACAGCTTAAAGCTGGGCGACGCTGTTCTAAAACAAATTGGTGGCTTTGCAAAACTACATAAACCACAAGTTGAACAAGCCAGTTTTGCGGTTCTCAAGGCGCCTGATGTTCCATCGATATTGATTGAGACTGCATTCATCAGCAACCCTGAAGAAGAGTCTCGATTAAATGATCATGAATACCAAGAACAGATTGCTCAAGCCATTCTGAGAGGCATTCGCAACTACTTTGCCAAGAACCCACCGGTGGCAAAAAGTAGGCAAATCTAGCTCTAATTTAAAAAGTCCGCTATAATCTTTTTTTTTGCAAGATTGGGTCGGTAGCTCAGTCGGTAGAGCAGCGGACTTTTAATCCGTTGGTCGCGAGTTCGAATCTCGCCCGACCCACCAGAATACAAAAAGCCTCATCATTTTGATGGGGCTTTTTTATTACTTAGATCTTTACAAGTTAAATAAGGTAGCAAAACTCTAATCTTTGATGGCTGGATAGCGTTTACGAACAAACCTTAAAAGACATGGGCCCAACAAAGAAGAAATGCCGTGCCGATACTTGGCAAAAAACCAATAACTGGGTTTTAGGATCGGCATCATCCAAGATCTCGTAAAAATCCATGCCAATGTTTTCAAATCAGCTCTGCGATAAGCCTCACCAAAAACAGCCACGCCATTGATGGGGGCCTCTCCTTCTACTTGGCCATACATCTTGGCCAAGGCATCTTTGCAAGACACGCCGACTTTTTGAGGATCATAGTTCGCAGAATTGATATCAACAAAGCTCATTAAGCCAGCTTGATTGCGTGACTTTAAAAAAGTGATCTCTGCCAAACACAAAGGGCAAGCACCATCATAAAAAAGCGTGAACGGCTTCATTGAATCGATTAGTGAGTTAGCAGGTGAGCTCATAAAAATCAGTGTAATCTTTATTAAGGGCTTTCGCTTTTAGGGGTTTTGATGGGCAATCACACAAGCAATAGAAAACCAATACACTGATGTCATTCTTAATACATTGATTGAATTTCATGACACTCAAACAAGCCCACAATCACGCATCCCAAGAGGTCACCCTCAATGTGTTTGGTGAACCCATCGTCCCCTGCTCATTCGATCCACTCACGGGATTTTTTAGGGATGGCTGTTGCAAAACAGATGCTCAAGACAAAGGTAGTCATTTGGTGTGTGCAGTTGTTACAGATGAGTTTTTAAAATTCAGCCTTCAAAGAGGCAATGACCTAATCACGCCTCGACCAGAATGGGCATTTCAAGGCTTGGTGGCTGGTGATCAGTGGTGCTTGTGCTTGAATCGCTGGAAAGAAGCTCTTGAAGCCAATTGCGCACCCATGATTCAACTTGAAAGCACCCACATCAATGCTCTTGAATTCGTTGACCTTGAAACTCTCAAGCAATATGCAGTCAAGGGTGCACTGATTTAATTGGGCATTCAATAAAAACCCCATAAGAAACTTGCCTCACCAAAAATTCATTTTGATTGGATTGAATAAATATGGCTTAATATGGAAGAGTAAACATATTAATTAAGTCACTAAGGGAGATTCAATGAAAGTTCTTGTATCGATTGACGGCTCAAAGCACAGCATCAAAGCAATTGATTATTTGATTAAAAATGCATCTATGTTTGAAGGCAAAGGATCAGGCTTAATCGTTTTGCATGTTGAACCAAACGTCATCCCACCTGAAGTTACGCAATATATTTCTAAAAAATCAATCGCTGACTGGTACGCCGATCAAAGCAAGGCTGCCATCAAAGCAGCCACTGCCAAATTAGACAAGGCAAAAGTGCCTTACAAACTTATCCAGAAAATTGGTCACGTTGCTGACACCATCCTCGCTGAAACCAAAACAACCAAAGCAGAAATGATTGTGATGGGCTCTCATGGTCGTAGTTCTTTGATGAGTCTTGTGATGGGTTCAGTGACTTCACAAGTACTGGCTCAATCTAAGCAACCAGTTTTGATCATTAAATAATTAAAATCAAAACAGCTGAACCAAAGCTAGTTAACAAAAAGCCACTTAGCAAAAAGCCACTTAGTCAACTAAGTGGCTTTTTTAATACATTGTTAATTTTTTATTAGCTCTTTATTACTTTTTCTTACCCAAACGACCTTCTGTGCCATTCAATAAATTTTTAATGTTTGAGCGATGACGCCAAATTAATAAAGCGCTCATCAGAAAAATTGCCAAAGCCATTGGCTGAATACCGAATAAGAAAACAAAATATACTGGGGCAAACAATGCTGCGATCAAAGCTGCCAACGATGAGTATCTTAAGAAAACTGCCACGATCAACCAGGTTGATAATGTTGTCAGTCCCAGCACCCAATTGATGGCCAAAAGAATACCCAAGGCTGTGGCAACCCCCTTACCGCCCTTAAAGCCATGAAAAACCGGGAACACGTGGCCTAGAAATGTAGCTACGGCCACCATTGGCAAAACCCAAGAGTCAATATCAACTCCGACCAAAGCTCTGGCAAGCGCCACTGCCACATATCCTTTAGCAGCATCGCCTAAAAGAGTTAGTACGGCCGCAGCCTTGCTACCTGTTCTCAATACATTGGTGGCTCCCGGATTGCCAGAGCCATAACTATGAGGATCAGGCAAACCCATGAGCTTACTGACAACCACTGCAAATGAAATAGAACCAATTAAATACGCCATTAACACTACTAAACCACTGAACATGAATTGGTTCATATGCTTGCCCTTGGATGATGCTGTTGATGAATACTTTTTAAACGTTCACGCGCCACATGAGTGTAAATCTGAGTCGTTGAAATATCTGCATGACCCAATAATAATTGCACCACCCTCAAATCAGCACCATGATTCAATAAATGAGTGGCAAAGGCGTGACGAAGCGTGTGTGGTGACAATGGGACGTTGATATTGGCAATCGTGGCATATCGCTTGATGATGTGCCAAAAAGCTTGGCGCGTCATGCCATCCCCCGTATGACGCGCTAAAAATAAATACTGGCTGGAACTATTTTGCTTTGATGCACTGAGAAGCTGAGGTCTGGATTCATCAAGGTACCTCTTTAACCATGAGGCAGCTTCCATGCCAAAAGGCACCAATCTCTCTTTGCCGCCTTTGCCGCTCACCACCCTGACAACACCTTCATTCAAGCCAACCTCAATGGTTTTTAGTGCAACTATCTCTGAGACTCGCAAACCGCTGGCATACATCAACTCAAGCATGGTTCTGTCGCGGATCCCCAATGATGTATCTAAATCGGGTGCGGCGAGCAAAGACTCAACCTGCAACTCGCTGAGTGTTTTCGGAAAACGTGGCGCTTGTTTTGCAGCTCTTAGATTAAGGCAGGGGTCTGCTTTGATTAAATTTTTACGTATACCTAAACGATAGAAACGCCTCAAGACAGTCAAACGACGATTGGCTGTGGTGGCCTTATCTGAACGCCTATGAGCAATGTAGGCCATCACATCAGCAGCATTAACTTCATAGATAAACTTTTGACGATCAGCATCCAACCATTTTGAAAAAATATTCAAATCCTGTCGGTAGGCGCTCAGAGTATTTTTAGACAGTCCGTCCTCTAACCAGCAAGCATCGCAGAAGATATCAACCGCTTCCATGCTTCTGATCAAGACCTTACTCAAAGGAGCATCATCCTGATATTGCTCTCTAATATCAGTTTTTATGCCAGAAGTTGTTTTTTTGACTACCATTGAGCTTTTATTCTAAAAGAGACCCTGTGAATCCTGCATTTTTACTGCTACCAGACTTCATGCTCATTTTGCTGGGTTTCTTGCTGGTACGCTACACAGTTTTAGATAAAACAGTCTGGGAGAGTGTTGAAAAGCTCGTTTATTACGTTCTTTTCCCCGCTCTTTTATTCCACTCTATCAATCAAACCCATTTTGACTGGGGCGGCACTAGCAACATGCTTTTGGTTGCGGCCGCGGCCTTCTTCATCGCAATGGCTCTTAGCTTTGCCGCCAAATGGATTTTCAAACCATCTTCTGTGAGCTGGTCATCAGGGTTTCAGACAGCGTTTCGTTTTAACTCTTATATTGCCTTTGCTGCAGCTGGTCGCTTGGCTGGTGAAGAGGGTGTTGCATTGATGGCTATCACCACTGGATGCTTTGTTCCAGTAGCAAATGGTTTTGCCGTTTGGGCCTTGGCGAAAAATTCTGACTCTCACATTTTCAAAGAGCTCTTAAAAAATCCTTTAATTATTGCAACCACACTAGGATTGATCAGCAACGTTCTAGGTCTAAAACTACCTGAACCCATCGCTCTTGGCATGTCACGTTTAGGGGCTGCATCGATTGGCTTAGGGCTTCTCACTGTTGGCTCTGGTCTGATGTGGATTCAGAGTAAAAAAGATGGTGCTCTAATTGCTTATTGGAGTGCAATTAAATTATTGGCCATGCCAGCTGTGGCACTTATTTTGGGTCGCTACATGGGCTTATCTCAGGCGCAATTGAACAGTGTGGTGCTATTTGCTGCTATGCCAACTGCCACAACAGCTTATGTTTTAGCCAATCGCATGGGTGGTGACGGAGCTTTGGTGGCTGTGTGCATTTCAATCATGACCATTGCTGCTGCAGTCACGCTACCGCTGTGGCTCCTGCTGCTTTAATCATCAAAAACTTTTTCTGATCAACAGATTTTTCAATCTAGTACTTAAATCTTAGATCTTAGATCATTGATAAATGATCGGCTCAATCGTTAAAGAAACATCAAATGTTTCTTTAACTTTTTGCGTAATCGCATCGGCTAAGCCAAGTAATTCAAGCCCCGTGCCACCACCATGATGAATCAAGACCAAAGCTTGCTTTTCATAAACGCCCACATGGCCCTGACGCTGACCTTTGAAGCCACACTGATCAATCAACCAGCCAGCCGCTAATTTCCAGTCACCCTCAGGATTACTCGCATCAGCCGGGTAGCTGACCATCAATGGGAATTGCTTCTTTAACTCAAGATGCTGCCGATGACCCACAACAGGGTTGTGGAAAAAACTACCTGCGTTACCAATCACTTGAGGATCTGGCAACTTCGCCTGACGAATCTCGCACACTTTTTCAAAGATGTCTTTGGCTAAAACTTTTTCTTGATTATTGAAGGCCTTATTCAGTTCTGCATAAGAGAGATTGGCCCGCCACTCCTTAGAGAGTGCAAAACAAACCGAAATAACCACATAACGTCCTGGCTGCTTTTTAAAAATACTGTTTCTATATGAAAAATCGCATTGCTCTTTAGATAATTTGATGAACTTATTACTCAAAGTGTCATAAGCGCAAAGACTGTCAAATAACTGCGCTAATTCCAAGCCATAGGCGCCAATGTTTTGAATGGGTGCCGCACCCACCGTTCCTGGAATAAGGGCTAAATTCTCAAGCCCGTCATAGTTATTTTCTAAAGACCAAAGTACTAGCTCATGCCAAGATTCCCCTGCCATCGCTTCAATATAAAAATGCGTGGCAGTTTCTTTTAATAGTTGGCGCCCTTTGATTTCCATCAAACCGGTATAACCGACCAAGTCTTTAGCAAGAACCAAATTACTGCCACCGCCAAAGATTTGCCAAGGAGCGTTGTCTTTTTGGGCCTTTTGAATCAATTCAGGCACATCCACAACTTCGGTCAAATGGACCAAAAACTGGGCAGAGACATCAAAACCAAAGGTATTGTGTTCGCTTAATGTGGCATTTAATTCAATCTTCATGCCACAATCTTAACTGTGATTAACTTTTCAATTGATTTTTAGGTGACCCATGCCCTCATTTGACGTTGTATGTGAACCAGACATGATTGAAGTAAAAAATGCTCTGGAACAAGCCAATAAAGAAATTTCTACGCGCTTTGACTTCAAAGGCTCTGATGCCAGAATTGAACACAAAGGTGAAGAGCTCACTCTTTTTGGTGACGATGACTTTAAGTTACGACAAGTACGCGATGTGCTATTGGCCAAATTAGCCAAGCGCAATGTGGATGTGCGCTTTCTCAAAGACGGCAAGCTTGAAAAGATTTCAGGCGACAAGCTCAAACAAATTGTTGAGATTCAAAAAGGTATCAACACAGAGCTTGCCAAGAAGATTGTGCGCATCATCAAAGACAGCAAGATCAAGGTTCAAGCGAGCATTCAAGGTGATGCGGTGCGCGTCACGGGCACCAAGAGAGATGATCTTCAAACAACCATGGCGATGCTTCGCAAGGACGTTGAAGATGCACCGCTGAACTTTAATAACTTTAGAGACTAATTTAAAAAAAATCAGAAATAAAAAACCTCTTGGTCTATTCAACCAAGAGGTTTTTTTTAGTTCAAACTAACTCAACTTTGGCGCCAGGAACTCAAAACTTAAAGTTCGGCGCTCAAGCTTTAAAACTTAAGCCAAGTTCTTTGCTACAAAGTCCCAGTTAACCAAGTTCCAGAATGCCTCAACATATTTTGGACGGGCATTGCGGTAGTCAACGTAGTAAGCATGCTCCCAAACGTCACATGTCAACAAAGGCTTGGCATCTGTTGTCAAAGGTGTTGCAGCGTTGCTGGTTGAAACTAAATCAAGAGTACCGTCTGACTTCTTCACCAACCAAGCCCAACCTGAACCAAATGTACCAACAGCACACTTTGTGAACTCTTCTTTGAATTTATCAAAAGAACCAAACTTTGCATTGATGGCATCAGCCAATGCGCCTGTTGGAGCGCCGCCACCGTTTGGCTTCAAACCCATCCAGTAAAAAGTGTGGTTCCACACTTGAGCAGAATTATTGAACACACCACCTGAAGATTTTTTAACGATATCTTCTAAACTCATTGATTCAAATTCTGTGCCCTTGATCAAGTTATTCAAGTTGGTGGCATAGGTTTGATGATGCTTACCGTAATGGAATTCCAAAGTTTCTTTAGAAATGTGTGGTGCCAATGCATCAAGTGCATAAGGTAACTGCGGCAATGTGTGTTCCATAAAATCTCCTATTGATTCTTGAGTGGTGTAACTGAACTAAAACGTTATTCTATTCTTTTGAAATTGTTTTTGCCGAAAGGCTCACTTTTGATATTTCAACCTGAGCACTGCCCAGAGCCAAGTGGATATCTACTTGATCGCCTTGATTGATGCTCTTTGGATCCCGCACGGCCAGGCCTTGGTTATTCAAAAGAACCGCATACCCTCTGTCCAAGGTTCTTTGTGGGCTTAAAAGCTCCAGATGGCTGCCCCAATTTCGATGCTTTTCTGAGTACGTATTGATCCTCACTTGCCAGGATTGATTTAAGCGCATAGTCAATTGTTCAATCTTTTCTTTCATTCGATCGGCATTTGGCAATGCATGAGAAAGTCTTAGTGACAATTGATCTAAACGCTGAGCTTCTTTATCAATTTTTTGGTTAACGCGCGTTGACATTTTTTGACTAAGGGCAGTCAAGTCTTGAAGTAAAGCTTGTCGATCAGGCGTGGCCAACTCTGCAGCACCTGTTGGAGTCGGGGCACGTAAATCAGCCACAAAATCTGCGATGGTGAAATCGGTTTCATGACCAACCCCAGAAACTAAGGGCACTGGAGATTCGGCAATCACTCGGGCCAAACCCTCATCATTGAATGCCCATAAATCTTCAATGCTGCCGCCGCCTCTCACCAAGAGGATGACGTCAATTTCATCGGCTTTATGAGCCGCATAGGCGGCCTCCAGGGCTTTGATCAGAGCTGGAGGTGCATCCACCCCTTGAACTAAGCTTGGAAAGATTGTGACGGGGATGTGAGGCGCTCTTCTAGCCAAGGTGCTTAGAACATCTTTCAAAGCTGCGGCTTGTGGAGATGTGATCACTGCAATGCGCCTTGGATGTTTTGCTAGGGTTCGCTTGGCATCTTCATCAAAAAGACCCTCTTTACCCAACTTTTCCTTGAGCTTTAAAAAGGCTTCATACAAACCACCTTGGCCAGCCCTGCGCATCATGCCGACGTTTAATTGAAGATCTCCGCGCGGAACATACATAGAAATGTTAGCGGCCACTTCAACTAAATCGCCTTCTTTAGGTAAAAAACCCACTTGACCATTTCTACCGCGAAACATGACGCAACGAATTTGACCTTCAGCATCCTTCAAAGAAAAATACCAATGCCCACTTTCATAGGCCTTGAAGTTAGAAACCTCTCCTCGAACCCATACACTACCGATGCCGTCTTCTAAAACACTGGCAATAGCGCGGTTCAGATCACCAACCCCAATAATTTCTTTTGATATTTCCGTCATTTGTCCAAGTCAAATAAGTAATTACATGGCTTTGCGGTTAAAAACTATCCACAGGCCCAATTAAAAAGTAGGGTATCTTTCCCAAACTCCAATTAGAATCAATCACTATCATGCAAGTTATTGATTCTAATATAAATATTAAATTTATAATTTTTGAAAATTTAAACTCACAACCAAGAATCAAGGGCTTACAGCACATCTTAAAGAAAGTTTTTCACATAGTTATCCACAAGCTTGATGCATTTTTCCGCGAACCTTTGAGTCCAACATAACTCCATCGTTTAAAGTATAGGGTATGTACACAATTCTGATAGCCGCCGGCTGGCCAGTTTGGCCTTTATTGATCACGTCCATCCTCGCCTTGGCGATTCTTTTGGAAAGAATTTGGTTTTTACAGGCCAAGCGAATCGCACCGCCCCAGCTATTGGAGGGTGCGATCCAATTATCTAGTTCTGGAGCTCTCAAACAGCCCAAAACCGCTCAGGATGCAACAAAGGCATTATCAGATGCTGCGCCCCTTGGACAAATTTTGGCGGCAGCCTTAGTAGAAAAAGCAAACGGTGGCTCGGAAGAAAAAATCATTGCAGCAATGCAAGATGCTGCTGAGTCAGTCACTATTTTATTGGAGCGCTATTTAGGCGCCTTAGCGACGATTGCCACCATTGCACCTTTGTTGGGTTTGTTTGGCACGGTTGTTGGCATGATTGAAATTTTTGGTAGCCAGCAAGGTGTTGGTGCTAATCCTCAACAATTGGCTAACGGCATTTCAATTGCTTTGTACAACACTGCTTTTGGCTTATTGATTGCTATTCCTGCTTATGCAGGTTGGAGAAGTCTCAAAGCAATGGCTGAGAAACGCCAACGTGAGTGTGATTTAGCTGCAAAAAAATTACTCGCCCACTTAAATAGTATTTGATTGAGCCGCCATGCTTTTTCGTCAAAATAATCGCAGTCTTTTCTCCTCAGGAAACTCAAGCGCCCCTAACAGTCAACAACAAGCACCCGAAATCAACTTAATTGCTTTCATCGATGTTCTATTGGTGATTTTGATCTTCTTGATGATTTCTACAACCTTCACACGCTATCAAGAATTATCAATCACCCTCCCAGCTGCTGAAGGAGCTGCGTCAAAAAGCAAGCCAAAAGATATTTCCGTTGCCATCTCCTCAGATGGTCGCGTAGCCATTGATGGCAAACGAGTAGCGATTGAACAATTGACTCAAAGCTTGAGTCAATCAGCAAAAAACACTGGCGGCGATAATGGTCCAGTGGTCATCATTGCTGCTGATGGTAAAGCGCCTCATCAAGCCGTCATGCAAGTGATGGAAGCTGCGCGTAATGCAAATTTACCCAATATTGTTTTTGCTACTCAATCAAAATCAAAGTAGCAATGGCATCATGAGCCAACAAAAAATCACTCAAAAAACACAACATCTACAAGCTCCAGTCTTTTGGGAAAAAAGAGGTTCAAAAGCTCTATTGCTGTGGCCTGTATCGCTCGTTTTTGGCTGGCTCACAAGTCTTAGAAAAGCTCTGTATGCCACAGGCATACTCAGAAGCCAATCCATCTCTGTGCCACTTGTGATTGTTGGAAATATTCGCGTGGGTGGTACTGGTAAAACCCCAACCGTTTTAGCGATCGCAAAAGCTTTGCACGCTCATGGTTTTAAGCCGGGAATTATTTCGCGCGGCTACCAAAGTAATTCATCGAACGCCAAGTCAGATCCAAAAGAAGTCGCCCCAGAATCATTATCAAGCGAACATGGTGATGAGCCTTGCTATATGGCCCAACAATTGGCCCATCAAAAAACCCCCGTGATGGTTCATGGCAACCGCGTCAATGCAGCAAAAGCATTGCTGATCAAACATCCTGACGTGAATGTGATCATCAGCGATGATGGACTTCAGCATTACAAACTCAAACGCTGGCCTGCCCGAGAAGGCGGCAGAGATATTGAACTGGTGATACGCGATGACAGAGGGGAAGGTAATCAATGGTTGATGCCTGCAGGGCCTCTTCGAGAAAACTCCCATCGACCGCGCGACTTCACTTTGAACATTGTTGGCACTGATGCCACAACAAGTAAAGCTTTGTCGCCATACTTTCAGGATGCTCCTAATTTTGCAGTGCCCGTTAAAACAGATCAACTGTATCAACTCACAGCACCAAGTCGTCGGATGGACTTGAATGACGTCACTCAATTGCTCGATTTGAATGAAGACCCTGAGAAACAGTTGTTAGCTGCAGCAGGTTTGGGCAACCCCAAGAAATTCTTTGATTTACTTAGGTCTAATGGCTTGAAGTTTCAGGAAATGGCACTCCCAGATCATTTTGACTTTTCCACCAATCCATTCAAAGAAAATACTGCAAAAGTGATACTCATCACCGAGAAGGATGCCGTAAAATGCAAACAACTCAACGACTATAAGGATGATGAGCGTATCTGGATTTTGCCCATAACGGTAGATTTGCCAAATGACCTTGTTGTGCAAATGGTTGAGATTTTAAAAAGGCCTAAACCTTGATCCAAAGATTTTGGTTTAAGCTAAATTCAAAACCCTACTTGTTAAGATGATCCAACCACTCACTTGCTGACACATCATGGATAAACGTTTACTTGATATTTTGGTCTGCCCAATTTGCAAATCTCCTTTACATCACGATGCGAAGACAAATGAATTGATTTGCAAAGCTGATCAATTAGCTTTTCCAATTCGCGACGACATCCCAGTTATGCTGGTGAGTGAAGCGCGTGAACTGAACGCCTCTAAATAAGGCTTGGTAAAGCAAAATTCAATGAAGCCTAATATCCCATTCTTGGTTATTATTCCTGCACGCTTAGCTTCGACTCGCTTACCCAATAAACCATTGGCTGATATTGCTGGCAAACCGATGGTGGTCAGAGTAGCAGAGCGTGCATTGATGTCCGGGGCCTCGCGCGTAGTGATCGCAGTCGACGATCAAAGTATTTTTGATGCTTGTAAGGCGCACGGCCTAGATGTGATGCTCACCAGCAAAGATCACCCAACGGGTACAGATCGATTGAGCGAAGTTGTTAAAAAACTCAATTTGCAAGATGATGAAATCGTTGTCAATGTACAAGGGGATGAACCCTTAATACCTCCTGACTTGATCACCGATGTTGCAAAAACGCTGTCGCAACACCCTCAGGCATCGATTGCAACCACAGCATTAGCCATCCATGACTCTGCCGAAATCAACAATCCCAATGTGGTTAAAGTGGTCATGAACCAGTCTCATCAGGCACTTTATTTTTCACGCTCTGCTATCCCATTTAGTCGCAATCCTGAGCAATACCAAGCTCAGTGTTATCGACATATCGGGATGTACGCCTATCGAGCCAGTTTTTTGAAAAAATTCTCACAACTCCCACCAGCGCCTATTGAAGAGGCGGAGGCCCTTGAGCAGTTAAGAGCTTTGTGGCATGGCCACGCCATTCAAGTTTTACTGACGGATGAGGCCCCGCCCCCAGGCGTAGACACAACTGAGGATTTAGAGCGAGTTCGCCAAGTTTTCGCTAGCCTGGGTAAGTCCTAGGTTCAAAAATTAGCCTTCAGGGATAAATAATGGGAAAATCTACTAGTAACTAGAGCGGTTCAGCCTGCTGTCAAGCAGTCAGCCCACTCTTATACTTTTTAAATTTTGCATTACCTGATTTAACAATAAAAAGGGAGCTAACCATGCGATTGATCCTGTTGGGCGCACCAGGCGCTGGAAAAGGCACGCAGGCTAAATTTATTTGTGAGAAGTTTGGTATCCCCCAAATTTCTACTGGTGACATGCTCCGTGCAGCCGTCAAAGCTGGCACACCACTGGGTATCGAAGCTAAAAAAGTGATGGATTCCGGTGGTTTGGTTTCTGATGAAATCATCATTGGCCTAGTCAAAGACCGCCTAACTCAGGCTGATTGTGCCAAAGGCTATCTTTTTGATGGTTTTCCACGCACCATTCCTCAGGCACAGGCCATGAAAGATGCGGGGGTGTCTATTGACTACGTTCTTGAAATCGACGTACCGTTCAGCGCCATCATCGATCGCATGAGTGGTCGTCGCGTGCACGTTGCTTCAGGCCGTACGTACCATGTCACATTCAACCCACCGAAAGTGGCTGGCAAAGATGATCAAACTGGTGAAGAGTTGATTCAGCGCGAAGACGACAAAGAAGAAACAGTTAAAAAGCGTTTAGATGTTTATGACGCTCAAACAAGACCATTGGTTGAGTACTATTCTGGCTGGTCTAAAAATGGTGACCCAGCAGCCAAAGTTTCAGCTCCTGCTTATCGCAAAATTGAAGGCACCGGTTCAGTCGACGCCATCACCGCAAGCGTTTTTGCTGCATTGAAGTAAATCAAAAAGCCTTAATAAAAAAAGCCGGTGAAGCATTCGCTTGACCGGCTTTTTACTTTTTACTTTTTACTTTTTATCTTTGCACTCTACTTTCTAAACCTTCACAAGTAGTGAGTGGGATCAGGAATGCCTAATACTTTAAAGCCTTCTTTCCGAAGGCGACATGATTCACATTGACCGCAAGCCAAACCTTCTGAGTTGGCCTGATAGCAAGACACCGTTTGAGAAAAATCTACGCCCAGTGACATGCCTGCCTGAATGATTTGAGCCTTGCTCATCTGAATGATTGGGGCATGAACCCTAAAACTCGTTGATTGCTGATGAGACTCTACGCCTACCTTGGTAGCCAAATTAGCCATAACCTCAAAAGACTTCACATAATCAGGACGACAATCTGGGTAGCCAGAGTAATCAACTGCATTAGCGCCAAAGAAAATATCCAAACCACCCAGTGCTTCAGCCCACCCCAAGGCCACTGAGAGCATGATGGTGTTACGCGCGGGAACATAGGTAATCGGAATTTCATTGCTAGCGGTCGGGCTGGTTGGAACATCATAGGCATCATCTGTTAAAGCAGAGCCGCCCACAAAGCGACGCAAATCTAAATCAATGATTTGATGCTCAGTCGCACCCAAAGACTTTGCCACTTTTGTTGCTGCGTCTAACTCAGAAGAGTGCCTCTGCCCATAGCGGAAAGAGAGTGCATAAACAGCGTAACCCAGTTTTTTTGCAATAGCTAAAACAGTTGCCGAATCCAAACCACCGGATAAAAGAACAACAGCCGGGGCATCTGGCTTTCTGGCACGCATCGCCTCAAAATTAACAGACATACTGACCCTTGATCACTTCAAGCGTTTGAGCGCCTGCTTAGCCAAGTCAGCCGCCTCAGTATCTGAATGCTTAGCGATTAAATTTTCTAAAGTTTTTTTACCTGCAGGCTTTTGACCCGCCTCAATCTGACTATTGGCTAAGGTTAATAGTGCGTCAGGCACGCGTCCATGCAAAGGGTAACGTTTCACCATTGTTTGGAGTGTTGTGATCGCTGACTTGTAATCTTTTTGAGCATACTCAGAATTGCCTAGCCAAAACTGAGCCAATGGCCAGTAAGGGCTGTTAGGATATTTTTTAACAAACGCCTGAAAACTCGTATCAGCTCTCTTCAAATTACCATCCTGAAAAGCTTTCAATGCAGCTTCATAGGCTTCTTTTTCACCAGGCTGAACACTGCCCTGAACACCCTCAATCTCCATCACTTGAGGTTCCAGTTTTTTCATCCGGTCATTCAAATCTTGATAAAAAGTTTTCTGCTGCGCAGTTAACTCTTCAACCTGCTTTTCTAGCACCTCTGAACGGCCTCGTAATTTAGCTGTCTCTTGATTAAGCTCGTCAAGGCGACCTTGAAGCTCAACTTGCGCCTTTTGACTGGAACTTAGCTGATCACGCAAATCTAAAATTGCCCGTCTCGCTTCACCATCTTCCAAGAAAGCATGGCTAGATGGGGATACAAAAGATAAACCAACAAAAACAACAGCGGCCAAAGCCGCTGTTGAATGTTGCAGAAAACTAAAGCACTTTGATTGCTGCATGAGCATTCTTTTCTTAAATCAATTTAAGTCAATTAATAAGCGATGTCAGCACGGCGATTTTCTTGCCAAGCTGCCTCAGTGCTACCCTGTGCTTTTGGCTTTTCTTTACCAAAGCTCACTGCTTCCATCTGTGAATCAGGTACACCTAACAATGACAATGATTTACGCACAGCCTCTGAACGACGCTGACCTAATGCCAAATTGTATTCAGTTGTGCCACGCTCATCTGTGTTGCCTTCAATTTTGATCTTGCGATCTTTGTTGGCTTTTAAGTAATTAGCATGGGCTTGCAATGTTGCCTGGTACTCAGATTTAACAGCATAGCTATCAAAATCAAAATAAACGCTGCGCTTAAACAATGGGCTCTTAGGGTCATTCCATGGCTGTGAGCTGTAATCAGTACCACCTGAACCACCTTTACCAGCAACGTCATCTAACTTAACGCCCGATGCGCAAGCCGTTAATAAAGCCACTGACAACAACAATGTTGCGCGACGAGCAATTGAAAATTCTTTCATGATTTTCTCCAATATGAATATTTATGAGTCTGTGTGTATTTACGTTTTATTAGTTAATTTTCATTAAAAAGGGTTTAATTCAATGAATTAAGTCCTATAGTACCAAATTAAGATGAAAACATTGCTTTTTTGGAAAACTAGTCCATAAATGGGCCCCAAGCAGGCTCACGAATATCCGCACCCGGCAAACTCAAAGTTTGTTTGTTTTTACCGTCGATAGAGACAGCCATCAGCACTGGTTTACCTGCTGAACGAGTGGCGTAAAGAATGTATCGTCCATTGGCGGCAAAGGTGGGGGTTTCATCTCTGGTGCCATCACTTAAAGCGGTGACCTCCCCAGTTGTTAAATCTTGAAGGTGCAAGCGATAGGCTCCAGAGACACGAGCAATGTAAGCTAAATTTTTACCATCTGGTGATAAGCGCGGGCTTGTCACAAAAGAATGTTTAAAGGTCACTCGCTGTGCGGCGGCAGCCGCTTCGCCAGCGGTCGACATTCTGTAAATTTGCGGACTCCCTCCGCGATCACTCGTGAAATAAATAGAATTACCATCCGGTGACCACTGTGGCTCGGTGTCAATTGATGATCCCCTGGTCAAACGCTGTAGACCAGTGCCATTGGCATTGATTTTATAAACCTGGGTATTGCCATCTCTTGATAAGGCCATGGCTAATTGACTGCCATCCATGGACCAAGAAGGCGCACTGTTATTGCCTTTTTGATTAGAAAGAATGGTGCGGCGCCCCGTTGCTAGCTCGTGAACGTAAATCACTGGCTTGCGTGACTCAAACGAAACATAAGCGACTTTTTTACCGTCTGGGGACCAGTTGGGTGAGATGATTGGTTCATTGCTTGCGAGCGCAGGCTTGGCGTTTTCACCGTCAGAGTCAGAAATTACCAAACGATGACTCTTACCAGAACGAATCACATAAGATAAGCGCGTTGAAAAAATACCACGCTCACCCAAAATCTTTTGAATGATGTCATCAGCAATCTTATGTCCTGCCAAGCGCAAATCCTCAACGCCAACCGTGACAACCAAACCACCCAAGCTTTCGCCTTTGCGAATATCAAATAAACGATAACGAATTTCAAAGCGACCGTCTGATAATTTGGTGACATTACCGACTGCCAAGGCATCAGCACCTCGGGCCGACCATGATTTATAGTCAGGGCTGATATCCCACCCAAGCTCAGCAGAGCTGCTCTCGACATTCCGAATCACTCCACTACGAGTCAAATTAGAACGAACCACATCGGTGACTTTGACAGGTAGTTGATTTTCGCCAACAAAGCGCATCACAGCCACCGGAAACAGTGACTGACCCACACCCGTGATTTCAATATTCATTTGCGCCTTGACGCCCAATGAAAATGTCATCAAAGCGAATATCATCAAAAAGGACTTAATCAGAGTTGCTTTCATCTTTGGATCACCAATCTCATCAATCAACTTAATCTTTAGGTTTAAAGGTCAAACGTATTTGTTTAGGCGCTTTGCCATCATCATCCTTAGGTAAAGTCTCGGCATCATCAATCGCTCTTAATACCGCGCGATCCCATGCAGCATCACCGCTGCTTTTTAAAACTTTCCTATTCATGATTGTGCCATCAGGCGCTAACTCTACACCAACCTCAACAGCCGGATTACCAGCCACCAAAGATGGGTTGAACACAATCAAAGGTAGTATTTTTTTGCGCACCTTGTCTGCATAACCAGGCTTGGCATTACCGCCACCGCCCACACCATCACCAACCACCCCTCCTCGACCGCCTGCAGCACCCTCTTTGCCCGCAGCCGATCTCAAACGAGCCAACTGATCAGAGCGTGATTTTTCTTGCGCCAAGGCCTCTTTGCGCTCGGCATCGGCTTTTGCCTTCGCCTTGGCTTCTTCTTGTTTTTGTTTGGTTAGTTTTTCTTGTTTAGCTTTTTGTTTTTGTAATTCTTTTGGATCAACTTTTTTAGCCGCCTTAACCTCTTCCTTGGGCTCAGGTTTTTTTACTGCTTCTTTTTTCTTTTTCAAAGCAATATCCGCTTTTTCATCAGCATCAATCTTGGGGTCGATATTTACTGGGGCGCTTTTGATGATCGGAACGTTATCCCAAATCTCAGCCTCAAGACCAGCAGGAGTTTGACTTTTCCAACTCAAGCCAAAGGTTAAAAATCCGAACAATAAAAGATGCATCCCCAAAGCCCATAAAAAAGCTTTGCCGGTTCCAGGTTCAGCCTGAATTCGGTTTTTAAGGGGATTGATTGGAAATGTTGCTGCGCTCAATTCATCTCTCAGTGATGTCTCAATTGTTTTTAACTGCCAACCCCACGCGCTTGATACCGTTCTCCTTTAAGCGCGCCATCACATCCATCACAATCTCATATTTAATGGATTTATCTGCAGCAATCACCATGGGTTGATCAGGTGCCAACTCTGCGCGCTCACGAGCAAACGCGCCAAGCTCAGCTCTGGTCACTGTTCTATCTGCTTTACCCTCACTCTTAATCAAAATAACTTCTTCAGCAGAAATATTGATCAACACAGGAGGTAATGGTTGTACTTGTGCGCCGCCCACCGTTGGCAAACTGACAATGCCAGGATTAACCATCGGTGTTGTGACCATGAAGATCACCAGCAACACCAACATCACATCAATGTATGGAACCACATTGATATCAGCCATTGCGCGGCGACGTCTACCAGAATTTCTAGAGATACTAGCCATGAATGAGCGATCTCCGATTAACGAACTTGCTGTTGACGCTGCAAAATATTTGAAAACTCTTCGATGAAAGTTTCAAAGCGAATGGATAAGCGATCAATGTCGGCAGCACTGCGGTTATAGGCCACCACTGCAGGAATCGCAGCAAACAAACCAATCGCAGTGGCTACCAGTGCTTCAGCAATACCAGGGGCAACACTGGCCAAAGTGGCTTGTTGCACATTGGCTAAACCTCGGAATGAGTTCATGATGCCCCACACTGTTCCAAATAAACCAATGTAGGGCGATACAGAACCAACAGAAGCCAAGAAAGGTAAGTTTGCTTCCAAGGTATCCATTTCGCGTTGGTAAGCAGCTTTCATGGCGCGTCGCGCTCCATCAATCTCTTTACCTTTTAAAAACTCTTGCATACCGCTTTCAAAAATGCGCTCAAGGCAAGCTGATTGATCCTTGTTACGCATAGCACCTTGTAGCAAAGTATTCAAATCACCACCCGACCAAAAGTCTCTCTCGAAACGCTCTGTGTCTTGACGAACCGCTTTAAGAGCCAATCCTTTTCTAAAGATAATTGTCCATGAGGCCACTGAAAGACCCACCAATAACAACATGACCAATTGCACCAAAATACTGGCATTCAGAATCAAGGACAGAATTGATAAATCTTGAGTGGCTTGCATAAGCGTTAATTTCCGTAGGGGTTGAGCGAAGTGTTAAGTGATTGTGATCTTTTAATTATTTGCGATGAACGGCCAAAGGGCCAGAGGCTTGGCACGCTGGCATCATTTCAATGACGTTGATGTTCACATGCGCTGGCAATGTTGATGCCCAATAAACTGATTCAGCGATGTCAGTCGCAGTCAAAGCTTGCACGCCGTCATAGACTTTTGAGGCTTTTTCATCATCACCCTTGAAGCGCACGTTTGAAAACTCTGTGCCCGAACACAACCCTGGTGATACATCCGTCACGCGCACAGGCGTTCCCAATAGATCAGATTTGAGGTTCAAACTGAATTGGCGTACAAATGCTTTGGTGCCACCGTAAACGTTGCCACCTGGATATGGGTAGCGACCAGCAATAGAGCTCAAATTGAACACATGGCCAGCGCCACGCTCAACCATGCCTGGCAAAAAAGCGCGCGTCATGTACATCAAACCCTTGATGTTGGTGTCAACCATCTGCTCCCAATCATTTAAATCAACTCGATGAGCTGGCTCTAAACCAAGAGCCAAACCAGCGTTATTCACTAAAACGTTGATACCTGCAAATTCTTTGGGCAGTTTTGCTGGCAAAGCAAAAACCGCCTCTTTATTAGTCACATCCAAAATTTCAGTGTGTAAGCGGGCTTGCTGAGCCGCCGGTAAAGAGTTTTTTAGGGCCTCCAAGCGGTCTGCGCGGCGTCCTGCTGCCACCACTTGATGGCCTTCAGACAAATAACGCTTGGCGATTGCTTGGCCAAAGCCTGCAGTGGCGCCTGTCACTAATACTGTTAACTTAGTCATTTTTGGTCTCCTTGCTGGTTTTTTTGTATCATTTAGGTCTGCAGAGTTTAGCGTATGCTAGCGACAAATTACTTGATCCTCATAGAAAGCCCTCATCATGTTCCAACGCAGTCAAACATTGGCCAAAACTGATCCCGCATTGTGGGATGCCATCCAAGCTGAAAACAAGCGTCAAGAAGACCATATTGAACTGATTGCTTCAGAAAATTACACCTCTCCAGCGGTTTTAGAGGCTCAAGGCTCTCAATTAACCAATAAGTATGCTGAAGGCTACCCTGGCAAACGTTATTACGGTGGCTGTGAGTATGTCGACATCGCCGAACAATTGGCGATTGATCGTTTAAAACAGATTTATGGCGCTGAAGCAGCCAACGTTCAGCCTCACTGTGGCGCATCTGCCAACGAAGCGGTGTTTTTGGCTTTTTTGAAGCCCGGTGACACGATTCTAGGTATGAGCTTGGCCGAAGGTGGTCACTTGACTCACGGCATGGCTCTGAATATGAGCGGTAAATGGTTCAATGCCATTTCTTATGGCTTGAATGCCCGTGAAGAAATCGACTACGACGCGATGGAGCGTTTGGCGCGTGAGCACAAACCAAAATTAATCATTGCCGGTGCATCGGCTTATTCATTACACATCGACTTTGAACGTTTTGCCAAAGTGGCTAAAGAAGTGGGTGCTATTTTCTTAGTTGATATGGCGCACTACTCTGGACTAATTGCTGCGGGCGTTTATCCAAACCCAGTACCTCACGCAGACATCGTGACATCTACGACGCACAAGAGTTTGCGCGGTCCTCGTGGCGGCATCATTTTGATGAAAGCCGAGCACGAGAAAGCCATTAACTCAGCCATCTTCCCTGGCTTGCAAGGGGGTCCATTGATGCACGTGATTGCTGCTAAAGCGGTTGCTTTCAAAGAAGCTTTAGAGCCAAGCTTCAAAGACTACCAAAAGCAAGTGTTACTCAATGCAGATGCGATGGCTCAAACATTGATCAAGCGTGGTTTGCGCATTGTTTCATCAAGAACTCAATCGCACGTGATGTTGGTGGATCTTCGTGCCAAGAAAATTACTGGCAAAGAAGCTGAGCGTGTTTTGGGTGAAGCGCACATCACATGTAACAAAAATGCGATCCCTAACGATCCTGAGAAACCATTTGTAACAAGCGGTATTCGCTTGGGCTCACCAGCGATGACCACGCGCGGCTTTAAAGAAGCTGAAGCGATTCAAGTGGCTAACTGGATTGCGGATGTTTTAGATAATCCTAACGACGCTGCCAATATTGCCAAAGTTCGTGAGCAGGTATCAGCTCTCACCAAACGTTTCCCTGTTTACAGCAACTGATCCAGGGAATAAAAGAAGCTCATGCATTGTCCTTTTTGCAAACACCCTGATACACAAGTTCTAGACACTCGTGTATCGGAGGAAGGCGACGTCATCAAACGACGTCGTCGTTGCGAAAAGTGCGATAAACGTTTTACAACGTATGAACGTCCTGAATTGGCACTCCCAGCCATTGTTAAAAAGAATGCCAGTCGCGTTGAATACAATCGCAGCAAGATTGTTGACTCAATGGGCATTGCTCTGCGTAAGCGCCCTGTTTCCGCAGAAGCCGTTGAAGAAGCGATTAGAAATATCGAAGAACGCTTACTGGCTACCGGCGAAAAAGAAATTGCCAGCGATCGAGTGGGTGAACTCGTGATGCGCGAACTCAAGCGCCTTGATAAAGTTGCCTACATCCGCTTTGCCTCTGTCTACAAGAGCTTCGCAGATATCGAATCGTTCGAAAGTGCGCTTAAAGAGCTGAAATAATTAAGCCCACTTAAGATTTAATTTTCGATTAGAAGTTGCACAATCTCTGAGGTACAAATTAATCAAGCTCTGATAAGGTATTCCAACTTCTTCAGAGATTCCCTTGAAGTATGAAATTGAATCCTCATCAAGTCGAATAGTTATTTGTTTTTTAAGCGCAGCTGCATAACTATTTTTCTTAGCCCCAGAGAAGTCGTAGTTCTTACGCATATATTCACCTTTATGGATAAAAGTTTTTATAAATCACCCTAAATTTTAGGTTTTCTAAAAAGAAATTGTAGTTATTTTTTAACTACATCCATAAAAATGGATCGCAAGATTCATAATTTCAGAAATTTCCTACAAGCCAATCATCCATAGCTGATTTTCAAGAAGGTCCTGACTTGGCATCATTGATTGATGTCATCCACCACACCTTTCAATTCACTCGGCTTTACCTTCATTGAGATTTTGATTGCACTCAGCCTACTGAGCGGCTCTTACTTTGTCATTTTTTCCACACAACAATTTCTCGCCAGTCACTCGCTGAAGTTGGAGACCCAATTTCTAGAGATTCTGCGCGCGAGCGATGATCACGAATTAGAAATCGCGCTGATGGATGAGGGTGATCAGTGAATCTCTTAGAAATATTAATCAGTAGCCTCGCAGGCAGTCTGATCCTCATGAGCTTGACCCAATCAGGCCATCAAATTTATGCATCACTGGATCAGCAAGCAGCAAAAGCAACGCTTCAAAGTGAAGCTCTGCAAGCCCTGCAAATAATGGGGGAAGCCATTCAAATGGCCAGCACCCCAAAAGGATCGAAGATCCCAAGATTAATGATCAAAAACACTGCGTCAATGAGCAATGCTCAAGCAGGTCAATTTCAGATTCGGAAGGGTTCAGCCAGCATGGATGGCTCAGATGCTTTTTTCACCACCAACAAACAAGAAGAGATGGACTACAGGGCCTTTTTTGTGCAAATGCAAGGACACCATCAGCAACGCGACGGTGTACTGTACATACAAACCAAAAATAAAAAATCTCATTTACAGAACGACGCCTTGATTGGCCATGTTCATTCAATGCAAATACAAGCAGGTTTCAAAGAGAATGGATCGATTCAGTGGTACGAACCTCATCAAATCAGCGAGCGCGCAAGCAAAAATAACCCGCATTGGAAGCAAGTCAAAGCAGTAAAAATTCATTTAAAACTTCAGAAAGGACCTCACTCACTTGAACTTGAAAAAATCTATGCCTTGCGTCACCCAGCCACCAACCAATAAGCCCATCAACAACTCAACTGGCTTCATATTGATCACTCTGCTGAGCTTTATTCTGCTGACGACTTTATCCATAGCAGCGATCCTTAATATGACTATCACTCAGATCAGAATACTGGGCAGTGAAAAATCATATTTAGAGAATTTCAAGCTAACAGAGAAAAAGTTAATCAGCGCTGAAAGATTGATGTCTCAAGGGCTTGATGTCAATCACCTGGTTGAAACAGAGACCTTCCGACCAAAAAACTTCAGAAGCAAAGCTGGGATCAGTAGTCAACATTTCAAATTAACAGCAACGACTCAACATCAGCAGGGTCGAACTCAAATTCAAAGCATCATCAGGGTGGATGTTCCAAAAGAAACTTCTTCAAGCTCGAAGAAAACCTCAGCAACACCCAGAAAAAATGAGAGGGCCGTACAACGCCTTGAATGGAAAAAGCCTTGACTGCCTTAGCTGCTTTTACTCGATTCGCCAATCTTTCAACCAAAGGCTTTACATTGATCGAAGTATTGATCTGTCTTGCAATGATGGCCGCCATGTCTGCAATTGCCGCACATTTGTTCAGTCAACAAATCGCACTCTTACAACTGAATGAGGTCAGTCATGCATTTATTCAAGATGCGCAATTAGCTAGGCAGCTATCAAGACAAACTGATAAAACTGTGACGCTCAAACCGCTGGGCCATACTGAATTCAGAGATTGGTCTGATGGCTGGGAAATTACTCAAGATGTATTTTCTACTGAAGCATCCAATAAAACACTCAAGCAATATCCTTTGCATGGTGGCCATTTAAAAGGTCGCATTCAGGTGGCTCAAGATTCACTGAAAGACAGTCAGCAATTCACTGACATGAGCGCCCCGCAAAAAGCCCGGCACATCAGCTTTGAATCTGGAAAAGCAGCCCTGCTGAATAATGGCGGGTTTGTGGCCAACCGCATCATTTGGCAACACCGACAGCACCCTAATCTACAAATGCATGTCATCTTGGGTCCTGGGGGACGTTGGCGAAGCTGCAATCCCAATAGGGATCATCAAAAATGTCTGTAAAGTATTTGAATCACCTCTAAAATAAAGCATCTCTTCAGCTTTCAATTAAAACTATTTATGTACACCCCCAGTGATCATGACCACATGACCATGGCCTTGGCAGAAGCCAAGAAAGCCATGTTCGTGAGCAACCCAAATCCACGGGTGGGGTGTGTCATTGTTAAAAATAATGAAGTGCTGGGGGTAGGTCATACACAAGTGGTCGGCTCAGATCATGCAGAAATCAATGCGCTCAAAGATGCCAAAACTAGAGGTCTAGATGTGACCGGTGCAACGATGTATGTCACGTTAGAGCCTTGCTGTCATCATGGGCGCACACCTCCTTGCACTGATAGCTTGATCGCGGCCAAAGTATCAACCGTGATTGCCGCCATGACGGATCCCAATCCTTTGGTGGCAGGACAAGGATTAGAAACACTCAGAGCTTCAGGCATTGAAGTGCGTTGTGGTCTTCTGGAAAAAGAAGCCATGGAACTCAACCCCGGCTTCATCAAACGCATGACGCAAAAGAAACCATGGGTGCGCATGAAAATTGCTGTGAGTCTCGACGGTAAAACCGCTCTTCATAACGGCGTAAGTCAATGGATCACCAGTGCAGGTGCTAGACACGATGGTCATCTGTGGCGCGCCAGAGCTTGCTGCATCCTCACAGGCATCGGCACCGTCAAAGAAGACGACCCTCAATTGAATGTCAGAGACGTTCATCCAAAAGATATTTCTATAAGACAACCAATGCGAGTCTTGATTGATTCATTTTTGGAAGTTCCGCTCAATGCAAAAATTTTGGATGAGACCATCGGTGGTCACACGATGGTTGTTTGTGGACAAGTGGATGATGCTCACTTCGCCAAAATGGAAATTGCTTTAAAAGCCAAGAATGTCACTTTGATAAAAATGGCTGACACATCCAATCCAAAAGGCAAAGTTGATTTATCTGCTTTATTCACTTACTTGGCAGAAAAGTGTCACGTCAATGAAGTACACGTTGAAGCGGGCTTCAAACTCAATGGCTCATTGCTTCGCGAAAATTGCGTCGATGAGCTATTGATCTACATGGCACCAAAACTTTTAGGCGATGCTCAAGGAATGGCTAACTTGCCTGCTCTAACAAGTCTTGATGGCGTTGATGCTTGGGATATGATGGATCATCAAACCATCGGCCATGACTTACGTTTGCGTCTTAGAAAAAAGTAACTTATAAAGAAAAACTTATGTTTACAGGAATCATTCAAGCCATCGGACACATCGACACCGTTGAAAAACTCGGTGATGGCTTTCGTTTACATATCAACGCCGGAAAATTAGACATGACTGATGTTCAATTGGGCGACAGCATTGCGCTTCAAGGTGCATGCATGACTGTGGTCTCGATGACGACCTCACATTTTGCGATTGATATCTCAGCAGAGTCTTTAGATAAAACCACGGGCTTGGATAAACCTGGTCACATCAATCTTGAAAAAGCATTGCGCTTCAATGATCGCTTGGGCGGTCACTTGGTCAGCGGTCATGTGGATGGCATGGGCACGGTGACACTGTTTGAACAAGTCGAACAAATTAAAACCAATGAATCTCAAAACAATGAAGGCTCATGGCATTTGGTCATCAAAGCGCCCCTATCTTTAGCCAAGTACTTGGCTTACAAAGGGTCGATCGTAGTTAATGGCACATCGTTGACCGTCAACAAAGTTGAGGACCTCAAAGATGGCTGCCTGATGCACATCAACCTCATCCCACACACGCTTCAAAATACCACCCTTCAATACCTCAAGGCTGGATCCTTGGTCAATCTAGAGGTTGATTTGATTGCGCGTTATGTTGAGCGCATGCTCAAGCCCAATTAAGCCTGAATGAGTCCTGATCGAGTAAAAGGCTCGCGCATCAACTAAAAGATAGTTAAAAACTCAGCATAGGCTCAAAAAAGCTTTAAAATCACGGGTCTATGCCAAGCACAACCTATTCCCTCGCCTCTACCGAAGAAATCATCGCCGACATGCGTGCCGGCAAGATGGTCGTTTTAGTCGATGAAGAAGATCGTGAAAATGAAGGTGACTTGGTGCTCGCTGCTGATCACGTCACACCTGAAGCGATTAACTTCATGGCCAAACATGGTCGAGGTTTGATTTGTTTGACCTTGACTCGCGAACGTTGCGAGCAACTGAATTTGCCCCTGATGGTGCGCGACAACACTGCAGCTCTTGGCACTAATTTCACTGTATCGATTGAAGCAGCTGAAGGAGTTACCACTGGAATTTCTGCTGCTGATCGCTCTCACACAGTCAAAGTGGCGGTTGCTCCAACAGCGAAACCTCGCGATATTGTGATGCCCGGTCATATTTTCCCTCTCATGGCGCAAGCGGGTGGCGTTTTGGTGCGCTCTGGTCACACTGAAGCTGGATGTGATCTAGCTGAGCTTGCAGGATGCAGTCCAGCGGCCGTGATTTGTGAAATCATGAAAGACGATGGCGAGATGGCTCGCTTACCTGACTTGGTTGAATTTGCCAAGGCGCATCAATTAAAAATTGGCACCATCGTTGATTTGATTCATTACCGCAGTCGCAATGAAAGCATCATCAGCCGCCAAGGCACGCGAGTATTTAATACCCCATGGGGCCCCTTACAAGGCATTGCTTATAAAGACAGTCCAACGGGTTGTGCGCACTTAGCCTTGATCAAAGGCCAACCAAATCCAAACCAAGAAACCTTGGTGCGTGTTCATGAACCTGCCACCATTCTTGATTTACTCGAAACAGAATCTACCAGCCACTCATGGCCTGTGGCTCAAGCCATCAAAACCATCGCTGAAAGTGATGCTGGTGCGATCGTCTTATTGAATTGCGCTGGCACTGCTGCTGTGAACACGGATGCGTGGTTCAATCAGCTAGGCAAACTAGATGGCATTGCACCGTTAAATCCTCTAAGAAAAACTGATTTCCGCACCTATGGTATTGGTGCGCAAATTTTGAAGGATTTGGGCATCCGCAAAATGAAGCTATTGGCCAAGCCAGGTAAGTTACCAACGATGGCTGGTTACGACTTAGAAGTCACCGGACATTTGCCATATCAAACAACATAATTAGTTTTAGCGATTTTTAGTTTTATCACCATCACACACAAAGGCTCCTATGTCACTATCAAACATTGATCGAATTGAAGCAGACTTAAACGGTCAAGATCTTTGCATCGGTATTGTGCAAGCTCGCTTCAATGCACCCATTTGTGAAGCTTTGACAGAAGCTTGCGTCAAAGAATTATTGGCCCTAGGTGTTGCTGAGCCTGACATTGTGATCACGACTGTTCCAGGCGCCCTAGAAATTCCTTTGGCCCTTCAAAAACTCACTGAGAGTGGCGAGTTCGATTCATTGATTGCTTTGGGTGCTGTGATTCGCGGTGAAACCTATCACTTTGAACTTGTCTCTAATGAATCGGGTGCTGGCATCTCACGTGTTGGTCTTGATTACGGTATTCCAATTGCGAATGGTGTTCTTACCTGTGAGACAGATGAACAAGCTCAAGCACGTGTTCTTGAAAAAGGCCGTGACTGTGCTCGCACCGCTGTTGAAATGGCCAACCTATCAATTGGCTTGACACCTGATGATGAAGTTGAAGAAGACTGATCAACATCCAAGAAAATAATACTCAAGAGAGCCCATTGGTAACTTATGAACTTTGACCCCCAACAACTGAGTAGGCCAATTTCATCTGTCACGGTGAAACGGTCTTTGACGCCACGTCGCCGTGCACGCGAATACGCATTGCAAGGTGTCTATCAATGGTTGGTGATCAAAGCAGCTGGTGGTTTTTCAGACTTCGCAACGATTGCCAAGCAGTTGGGTGAAGACCCTGGCTTTAAAAAAGCTCAAAAAGAATTATTTGATCATTTATTCTCTGGGGTCGTGGATCACTACGACACTCTTGAGAATCACATCAAACAGCACATCGATCGCCCCATGGAAGAGTTATCTCCTGTTGAGTATGGCGCCCTTCTCATCGCTGCATTTGAATTAGCTCAAGATATCAGTGTGCCATTCAAGGTGGCCATTAATGAGGCTGTGGAGCTTGCTAAGGTATTTGGTGGCACGGATGGTCACAAGTATGTGAATGGTGTTCTAGATAAGTTGGCTCAACAACTTAGACCGCATGAGATGTCATGCTAGGCGATTGCCCTGAAGTGAAGTTGAGCTGAAACTCAGTCGAAGATAGTTAATAAAGACTTTGGCCTAAGCTGGCAACTCTCAACGCTGCAGCATGTCTTAAGCGACTTCTTTCAGCCAATACCTTTTCGCCATAACCACCATCACTTATAAAAATGGATGAGGCGCCAACATACAAACGCAAGCCTGCGTTCAAAGAACCGCCTTTAGCTATGTACTCACGAAGAATCAAAGATCCCACGCGCATGTTGGCGTCTGGATCTAAAGCAGCTTCATGTCCGCCAAATAGTTGGAACTTTTCTACGTGAACGCGAGTCATGACCTGCATCAGACCTTGGGCACCCTTTTTGCTCTCAGCCAAAGGGTTAAAACTTGACTCTACAGCCGTAACGGCCAAGATGAGGGTTGGGTCCAAGCCCACCTCACGACTAACTACCATGGCCTTATCAACAAAATCTAAGCTGGCTGAGTGAGCAATCTTGTATTTATTGGATATATAAGAAGCAACCGCCTGACGCTCGGCACCTGACTTAAGAATTTTTGGGTCTACGGCATTTGTATCTACCAAGCTTGTTGGAATCTTGGCAGCCTGAGGAGCGACCGATGGAACTGGGTCAAATCCGTTTTGGAATATTTGGTAAGCCTCAGCCGGAATCAACCAAGAAGCCAATTCAACACGCAAGGGCTGACTCATCCACATGGCCAACACCACGAAAGAGGCTAAAACACCCAGGGAGCTCATCACGCCCTTCATCTTAGTTTTGGCCATAGACAACAAGTCAAAGGGCGTAGATCTGCCACTGCCCTGTATGCCTGTAATAACCATCTTCAAAGTGTTTGTGTTCATATCTACCTTCTAAAAAGTGTCCTGTTCACTGATTCAAACTAAAGCATTGAAATTTGTGCACCGCAACATCTCTTTGAGTTGATGCATATTAGGAAAGGTTATATACACTGTCAAGCATATAGAAAACTAATTTTAATCTTTTTAGTTATTAAAAGACTGTATAAAGCATCATGCTCCCTGTGGATAAGGTGGGTGAGCCATTGACGGATAAGGGTAAATTTTATGTTAGTAAGCACTAATTTTATATTCTGAAATAACTACATTTAGTGGTTTTTTTTGATTAAAAACCATAGATTGATTCAGCATTCCAGAAATATCAGGGTTTTAACTTATCCCTAACAACGACAGCCATCAAGAAAACTTATTGTTGCAGAGCCTCTCGATGAAACAAAGATTCAGCAAAACAAGTAAGTCCGGATAAGTTAAGGCAAAATCAGGCCCTATGACAAACCAATTCTTTGAAGTAAACAATCCAGCCAATCAACAAATCATTGCTCAGGTCCCTAATATGACCGCAGCAGATGCTTTACGTGCAGTTGATCAGGCGCACGCAGCACTGCCCGCCTGGAAAGCAAGAACCGGTAAAGACAGAGCACAGTTATTAAGGCGCTGGTTTGACCTCATGAACCGTGATGCTGATCGTCTGGCTCGTTTGATGACTGAAGAACAAGGCAAAGCATTGATGGAGGCCAAAGGTGAGGTCACCTACGCAGCCTCCTTCATTGAGTGGTTTGCTGAGGAAGCTAAGCGCGTGATGGGAGCCATTCCTGCCAGTCCTTGGTCTGATAAACGCATGTTGGTGCTCAAGCAAGCCATCGGGGTGTGTGTTTCGATCACCCCTTGGAACTTTCCTTTAGCCATGATCACGCGCAAAGTAGCCCCAGCCATTGCTGCTGGTTGCACGATTGTCATAAAACCTGCTGAACAAACACCTTTGTCAGCTTTGGCACTAGTAGAACTAGCCAAAGAAGCTGGCATCCCGGATGGCGTGATCAATCTCGTAACAGCGGACGCAAAGAACTCTATCGAGATTGGTAAAGCGCTTTGTGACTCCCCAGTGGTTCGCCACCTTTCTTTCACTGGTTCAACCCCAGTGGGTAGAATTTTGATGGAGCAATGCGCCCCCACCATTAAAAAGGTGGCGCTTGAACTGGGTGGTCATGCCCCCTTCATTGTTTTTGAAGACGCTGATTTGGACGACGCTGTCAGCGGCGCGATGCAATCTAAATATCGGAATGCTGGTCAAACCTGTGTTTGCACCAATCGCTTTTATGTTCATGAGAGCTTGCATGATGCATTTGTCGAGAAACTCTCTCAGGCCACCAAGCACCTCGTCATTGGTCCAGGATTAGACAAAGGTGTTCAGTTAGGTCCATTGATTGATCAACAAGCCATTGATAAAGTTGAGCAACACGTTCAAGATGCGGTTGCCAAAGGGGCCCGCGTGATGGCCGGAGGTAAGCGCCACGCTTTAGGAGGTACTTTTTATGAGCCGACTGTTTTAGCAGGCGTTAAAAAAGGCATGTTGATCACCGAAGAGGAAACCTTTGGCCCCGTGGCCGCAGTAATTCCTTTCACTTCAGAGTCAGAAGTGATTCAGATGGCCAATGACAGCGAGTTCGGTTTGGCTTCTTATTTCTACAGCAAAGACATTAGTCGCATTTGGAGGGTGGCTGAAGCTTTGGAGTTTGGCATGGTCGGCGTGAACACCGGCACAATCTCAAGTGAAGTGGGGCCTTTTGGAGGCGTCAAACAATCAGGTCTTGGTAGAGAAGGCAGTGTCTGGGGAATGGATGAGTACTTAGAAATTAAGTATGTTTGCTTGGGGCTTTAACTTAAGTCTTTAACTTAGGTCTTTAACTTAGGTCTTAGCACTTGGTTCAGCTCAGAAGTTAGTTCACAGCTTTTTGTTCAAAAGACTCTTTAGGCCTCTCACTTTATCGACCAACACAGTTGGTGGGATATTCATTTTGAGTCTTGATAGACACCCCTGAACATGCATTGGCTTACCAATAAATGCATCGCAGGCTTTGATTAAATCTCTGTGTATTGATTCACCATAAGCTGTTGTTGATTTTGCAAAACCACTCTGCCACTCATGAGCAGTAAATCTCATCATCACGAGATCAATCAAATCCCGGCTAAATACTGAAACATCACCCCAACGATCAGAGTTAGCCAACAATTTACTGGCAATCAGATCTGCAACGGTCAAACATTGAACGCCGTGTATTTTGTCAGTATCACCTGATTGATCAAATGGTATACGTCCCTCCAAGACAATCTCAAACCGAATGGATGACCCCATGATTTTCACAACAGATCTAATTCCATATTGATCAGCCCTTACATCGTGACTCGCATCAATCTGACCAAGATTTGAAAACAAATTAGCCAAACCCCCTGGATCTGTAGCATCACTTCGTAACTGCCTATACCCAACAATATCTGACACCATAAAATCAATGTCTACAGATTCTCTGAATTCATCATATTTCAGAGCAATGGCAGTACCGCCCCCAAAATAACAATGGGCATTGCTCAGTTTTTCATGATTCAAAGACTCAAGTACATGAGCGATTTTTTGATGGTGCTCTCGTGTAAATGGCATTAGTCAATTTTCCTTTTTTACAATCAGTGATCATTCAATTCAACGCCCAATTGCTTGATCAATTTCTTCTCTTGCTCGGTCATTTCATTTAAAAGAATGTATTTTTGATTTCTCTCATACATATTTTTAGCCTCGATGGCATTCAAGACTGCATCGTCTTTTAATTGCCAGCTGATCAACTTTAATTGCGGGTAATTCTTGATCGCAATTGCATTTAGATGATTGTCTTTCTCAAGATCATTCAGCTCGGGAGCTCCCTCTTGAATACTCAAACTTAACCCCAGAGCAATGATGACGCTCATATAAGCACCCATACCCACACCAGGTTCACCTTTTTCAATGCGGTGAAGAGTGATTCTAGAAATACCAGCTGTTAAAGCAACTGACTCAGCAGCAACCCGCAACTTTTTTCTTTGCAAAAGAATCTTTTGACCCAAGCCGGCCAAAAACTCTTGCTGAAGAAATTCTTTGTAATTTGCTTCCATAATGTTTCTTATTATACACAAAATTAATGTTTTGTATATAATAAGAAACAATTTATATGAATTAAACCGAAGAAAGCCTTAAAATCACACCTTCTTGAACACCAAATCCCAAACCCCGTGCCCAAGACGAATTCCTCGATTTTCAAACTTGGTCACTGGGCGGTAACTCGGACGTTTTGCGTACCCACCTGCTAAGACACCGGTGTTTACCAGAGTTGGCTCTGCAGACAAAACCTCCATCATCTGCTCAGCATATTCTTGCCAATCGGTGGCCAGGTGCCAATAGCCACTTGGTTTAATCCGGCTACTTAATAGTGATACAAATTCTGGCTGGATCAAACGACGCTTGTTGTGGCGTTTTTTATGCCAC
>JBEIOY010000070.1:0-6862 GCA_040377355.1 Burkholderiaceae bacterium
GCTAAAGCTTCAAAATCAGCAATCGTTAAAACTCTGACGTTGGGCGTGTCGTACCATTGGTATGGCAGAGACTTAGAAACTGGCATCCGTCCCAACAAAACTGCTGAGCGATGCGACCAATGGCCAAAGTTAGGGAATGAGACAACGCACTCTTTGCCTACTCTGGCAATTTCACTCAAGATCCGAGCGGTTTGATGAATTGTTTGTAATGTTTGGGAGAGAATCACTTTGTCAAAGCTTTGATCTTCAAATAAAGCCAAGCCATCCTCAAGGTCCTGCTGCACAACATTCAAACCTTTTTGTGTGCAAGCCAAAACTTTGTCATCAGCCAATTCAACGCCATATACATGAGCTTGTTTAGCTACTTTTAGGTGGTGCAATAGGCTGCCGTCACCACACCCCACATCCAAGACCTGAGAGCCAGGCGCCACCCATTCCGCAATCGCGGCAAAATCTGAACGCATCATGATTGAAGCTCCTGGGCAATTTGCTCAAAGTACGCTCCGACCAGGTTGTGATACCTAGGGTCTTCCAATAAGAAAGCATCATGGCCATGTGGTGCGTCAATCTCACCATAAGTGACATCTAGTTTGTTGTCTAACAAAGCCTTAACAATTTCACGGCTGCGCTCTGGCGCAAAGCGCCAATCAGTCGTGAAACTCACCACCAAAAACTTAGCGGTAATATTTTTCATGGCTGCACTGAGATTATTAGCAAATGATTTTGCGGGGTCAAAATAATCCAAAGCACGAGTTATCAATAGATAAGTATTGGCATCAAAATAATCTGCAAACTTCTCACCTTGATATCTCAAGTAACTTTCAACCTCAAACTCAACATCAAAATTAAAGTTATATTCATCAGAAGCGCCATCAGCTCGCCTTAACTCACGGCCAAATTTCTCAGCCATATCATCGTCTGATAAATAAGTGATGTGACCAATCATGCGCGCAACTCTCAAGCCGCGCCTTGGCTTTACATCATGGGCGTAGTAATCTCCCCCATGAAAATCTGGGTCACTCAAAATAGCACTGCGAGCCACTTCATTGAAGGCAATGTTTTGTGCCGATAGCTTAGGGGTTGATGCAATCACAATGCAATGACCGATGCGACTTGGATACATCATGCTCCAAGCCATTGCCTGCATACCGCCAAGACTGCCGCCCATCACTGCTGCAAATTTATCAATTTGAAAATGATCGGCAACACGCGCCTGGGCATTCACCCAATCCTCAACTGTCACAACAGGAAAGGATGCGCCATAAGGCTTGCCCGTCTGAGGGTTCACGCTCATTGGTCCAGTAGAGCCAAAACATGAGCCAAGATTATTAACGCCGATCACAAAAAATTGATTGGTGTCTACAGGCCTGCCGGGGCCCACCATGTTATCCCACCAACCCACGTCATTGGGGTCGCTTGCACTGATGCCAGCAACGTGGTGAGATGCATTTAAAGCATGGCAAATCAGAATTGCATTACTTTTTTGGGGATTTAACTGGCCGTAAGTCTCAACCACCAGGTTGTAATCAGTAATACTTGCCCCGCTTTGCAACTTCAATGGTGCTGCAAAGTTAAGTACTTGAGGCGTTATAAGCCCTAGGCTCATGCTGAGAATAAAACTCTCATGGGCAATTCGTTAAATTCAGTCGGCGACTTTTTAAAGCCACTTCTTGCATAACGATGCCAGCGACCCACCACATAACTCATCATCATCCCAGCTCTAGCACTCACCTCTTGACCATCAGCGGATTGAGTTAAACGGCCTTGAGTTTGAGCAATGCGCAAAGATTGTTTTAATGATGATTCAATGCGTTCGAAAATCTGCAAAATTCTTTCTTGCAAACGCTCATCTTCAAGCCATAAAGCATCGCCCAGCAAAACCCGAATCATTCCAGGGTTTTTTTCACCAAAGCCCAATAACAACATCAAAATTTCCTGGGCTTGGCGATCACCGGCCTCTTCACGCTCTGTGATTTGATTAATCAAGCCAAAAATAGTTTGCTCAATAAAAGCAATCAAGCCCTCAAACATCTGGGCCTTACTGGCAAAGTGGCGGTACAAGGCTGCTTCAGAAACATCCAATCTTGCGGCCAAGGCGGCAGTTGTGACGCGATCGCCCTTTGGGCTCTCTAGCATTTCTGCCAATACTTGCAAAATTTGTATTTTTCGTTCGCCTGGACGCGGGCGTTTACGGACTGGAGCCGCAGAAGCGTTATCGGGCTCATCAGAGATGGGCATTTGATTAAATGGTGAGTTCATTTGAGTTTTTGCCAACTTTTAAATAAGTGATGGATTGATTGTACTTCCAGAGAGACGCTTCCTCGATTTTGAGTGTAAGCCCTAACATGTCTTTTAAACCATACAGTCTTTATGCCTAATTTTGAATACTCTAGCAAATGTCCCAGCGTGTCATCGACCAAAATAGCTCTTTGGGGAGCGCATCGGTACTTATTTAAAAGTCTTTTGATCATCAAGTGATCTGGTTTGGGTCGCCATTGTTGATGCAGCTCCATGTCTTCAATGGCCTCTATCGCTTTGAAACACCCGATGAGACCCAATTCCTTCAAAACCTTCAATGCATAAGATTTTGGGGCATTGGTGAGTAAGATTTTTTCACCGGGCAAACGATTCAAAATCTGACGCAAACCTTTTTCACCCCGAACCATGCCCGCCAAATCTTGCAGGTGTTTTCCGCTGACCTCGTTAAAGAGGTGGGTTTCATGTAAAAAATGGTGTGGATCAATCGAGTGATGCTTGACCAAGCCCAACAATGTTGCGCCATATAAACGCCAATAATGGTCTCTTAATTGACTAGCAGCCTGATGATCTAAGTTTAAATGACGAGTCACATAGCTCGTCATCGCTTGATTGATAGAAGGAAATATTGCACTCGATGCATCGTGCAATGTGTTGTCTAAATCAAATAACCACAAAGGTTGGCGCATGCCAATCTCAATTAGCTCAATGAGATCGGATCATCGTACCAAAAGCTTGCTCGGTCAGAATCTCCAAAAGCAAGGAGTGTTCAATGCGGCCATCGATAATGTGCACTGAATTAACGCCGCTTTTTGCTGCATCCAAAGCAGAAGAAATCTTTGGCAACATACCGCCAGAAATCGTACCGTCCGCAAATAATCCTTCAATTTCTCTGGCAGTTAAATCAGTTAAAAGATTTCCGCTCTTATCCATCACGCCAGGAATATTGGTCATCATGACCAACTTTTCAGCTTTCAGAATTTCAGCCATCTTGCCCGCTACCAAATCAGCATTGATGTTGTATGCCTGACCATCCACACCAAAACCGATTGGCGAAATAACTGGAATAAAGGCATCGTCTTGCAAAGCTTTTACAACCGCAGGATTGATCGAGTCGATTTCACCAACAAAACCAATATCTAGCATCTCGCCTGGCTTCTCTTTATTTGGAACCATCATTTTGCGCGCATGAATCAAGCCGCCGTCTTTACCCGTCAAGCCAACCGCCTGACCTCCAAAGTGGTTGATCAACATCACGATGTCTTGCTGCACCTCACCACCAAGAACCCACTCCACAACTTCCATGGTTTCTTCATCGGTCACGCGCATACCCTGAATAAAGGTGCCGGCTTTGCCAACCTTTTTCAAAGCATCATCGATTTGAGGGCCGCCGCCGTGAACCACCACAGGATTCATACCCACCAATTTCAACAAAATCACGTCACGAGCGAAACCCTCTTTCAGACGATCTTCAGTCATGGCGTTTCCGCCGTATTTGATAACAATTGTTTTGCCGTGATATTTCTTAATGTACGGCAAAGCCTGTGCCAAAACCTCGGCCTTGACAGCAGGGGAAACGTCTTTAAGTTCAGCTAGTGGTGTGCTCATGCGCGGATTGTAAGATTAGTTGCCATGCTTGGCTAGAATTTTTATTCAATTATGCAAAAAGGCGGCCTAAAGCCGCCTTTTATGAGGAAAACTTTCATGAAGCTTTCCTAGAACAACATCAACGCCCCTTAGAAGTTGCCTCTTAAGCCCACCTTGATAGCGCGAGCGCCTGCGGGTGCCATGTCCCGCAAAACGGATGAAGCGTTGCGAGCCTCTACATCAGTGAGGTTGTCCACTCTCATAAAGAGGTAGGCGGACTTCATGCCTGAAACAGCCGTTTTATAAGAAGCTCCCAAACCAAACATCGTGTAACTTGGCGTAGCACCTAAATCATCAGCATAACGATTCTGACGAGCGGCATATTGCACATCCGTCTGGCTTGAATACTTGCCTTCTGAGTACACCAAAGCAGAACTCAAGCGCAATGGTGAGATACGAGGCAATGCGCCACCAGTTGAGCGATTTTCACCACGCACATAATCAGCCTTCCAATCTAGGTTCAATTGACTGGCCTTACCAAACAAGCCAGAAGCCAAAGGAAAGCGGCCATCAGCCTCTAAACCATACAAGCGAGCTTTGATGCCACTGAAGTTGTATTTAGGGACACAGTGGCCATTGCCGCCCACGTCCGCCTCACATTCATCGATGTCAAGCGACTGAATTCTTCCATCTAACTCATCTACATATCCGCCTTGAGTCAAGCCAATAAAATTAGAGAACTCTGTGACATAAGCTCCGAAGTTGGCGCGCGTGGTTGGGGTTTTAAACTTCAGCCCCAACTCAAGCGTTGTCCCTTTTTCTTTTTTGTTGTCGGCGTTTCCTTTCTCATACGTCTCTGTGGCGTGATGCATGCCGTTGGCATAAAGCTCATAAAACGTTGGGGCGCGTTCGGTGTAAGACAAACCGCTGGTAGCAGTCCATCCAGAACCCATGTCTTGGCGATAACCGACTGAAGCGCTGAATGGTTTGAATTTTTTGCTATCAGCAGTGAATGACTCAGTTTCACCATTTGTGCCACCACCAAAACTATCCACCTTCACAGACTCAAGTCTTAGGCCTCCGTTAACTGCTTTACCTGGGGCAAAAGAAAGTTCTTCAAATACAAATAGCGCCATGCTGTTAGTTTGTGTATTAGGAATAAAAGTTACATCACCAATGGCAGAAAACTTAGACTCAGCTCCCTGGATGCCCCACGCGCCCTTTAAAGACCCTAAAGAAGTTTGGATGGGTAAATGTGTGCCCTCAATGCGACTATCCCAACCTTTGTTTTTAAAGGTTGATTCAACCACGCCACCAGCAGACTCCTCGTGTTTGTAATCAGTCGTACTGAATGAACCTCTGATAGATTCAAAAGGGCCTGCTTTGCCAGTCAAATTTCTTTGTTCGCCGGCAAAAGTTAATTTATCTTGCTTTAACTTGATTCTAGTTGGGCTCGTAATATCGCCCTCTTCATACAAACCTGTGCCGTACTCATTGCGATAGGTATCAACAGAAAGTCCTAGATACCCATGGTCATTGGTCAAAGAAAATCCCAATGCGCCGCCTTGTTGATCAGCATCACTGTTCAGCAATTTACCTTGGCTGATAAAGCCCTCGCGTCCAGCTTGCTTTGGAACCTTTAGGTCATCCGTTTTTCTACTTGAACCATCAACATGGATTGCAAATGCGCCGTTACCAACGGTTACCAAACCAGCAGCAGCTTTTTCTGATTCAGCTCCACCAGCCCTCACTTCAGCACGGCCATGAACACCTTTCACAGGAGCCTTTGGTATGCGGTTATCAATCACGTTAACCGCGCCTCCAATAGCGCTGCCGCCATACTGAAGAGCTGCTGGTCCGCGGACCACTTCAATTTGTTCAACCAACAATGGCTCTATTGCAACAGCATGATCATAGGACAAAGTTGAGGCATCTAAACTTGCGCCACCATTGCTCATCACACGAACACGATCGCCATCTAAACCACGAATGGTTGGTCGACTAGAGTTGGGGCCAAAGTCTGTAGAGCCAACGCCTGGTAAACCATTCAGGGTTTGGCCTAAGGTGCTTGATTGTTTTTGTGACAATTGATCGCCGCGTAAAACGCTGACCGGGGTGATTAAATCATTGATATCGGCGCCCAATGGGTTAGCGCTAACAACCACTGGTTCCAAAGTTTGTTGAGCATGAGCGAATGAAATTGATAAAGCAGCAACAGCTGCAGCACTGAAAGCAGTGCGCATAAATACTTGCATGTGTTTCTCCTAAACATGAATAAAGATCACGCGCTTGGCGTGAGTAAAGTTCAATGCTTAAGAATTCGGCGGACCCCTCACATCAAAAGGTCGATAGGCTTCGATTGAAGCCTGATAGGTTGTATAGCTATTAATCGCGGCGCTGGTTTTATCAATGGCCGGCAAACTCAACGGAAGAGAGGGCATGGCCGCACTTAAAGTTTGCGAGTCATAAGCGGCGCAATGATGCTTACCATCTAAATCATGTCCATGATGATGCTTGAAATGATGATCATCACAAGCATCATCATGTTTTGTAGCATCCGCTAGATGAGCACTCTTCACAACATCGAGCGCCACATGTTCGGTCGCTACCAAGCCATGGGTAATACCATGGCTAAAGCCTTGCCACTGAGCCACAAACAGACCCATGACAAGGAAAATTAAAAGAGAAATCGTGCGAGGTTTAAACACCAATTACTTTGTTTAGTTACCAAACAGTTTTTGGCGCAGTTCGCGGCGCTCTTGCGCTTCTAAAGATAGGTTCGCGGTTGGGCGCGCCAGTAAACGTGGAACACCGATTGGCTCGCCAGTTTCTTCACACCAACCATAATCACCAGACTCAATGCTCAATAAAGACTGCTCTACTTTCTTAAGCAGTTTGCGCTCACGATCACGTGTGCGTAACTCCAAAGCATGCTCCTCTTCAATCGTTGCACGGTCAGCGGGATCTGGAACTAAAACGTTTTCACGAAGATGCTCAGTGGTTTCGTTTGCGTGCAGCA
>JBEIOY010000113.1:0-4737 GCA_040377355.1 Burkholderiaceae bacterium
GCAGAAGCTGCGGAGCAGGGCTTGGCTGAGTTGGAAAAAATGGGTTCAGGCGCTAGCAAGAAAACTGCTTCACCAGCAAGCAAAAAACCTGCTGCGAAGAAAGTTGTTAGAAAAGCTGCTAAAAAAGTGGCAAAAAAAGTTACATAACCCACAGTTAAAGAGGTTGTCAGCCAACCAACAAAGCCTTAATTTTTAAGTACTTTAGATTTTAAAAAGCCATGCTTTTGCATGGCTTTTTTATTTGTGAAATCAAGGCAATGCTCCTCTATAATTTGCGAATTAATCAGTTTCAATACAAAGGTTAACTATGTTGCTTTGGTTGGTTGCAATTTATTTATTAGCGTCCATTGCGATTGGTCTTTTAAGTGCCAGAAAAGTCCATAACGCCAAAGACTACATCACGGCTGGGCGGAACTTGCCACTACCCATGGTGCTTGCCATGGTTTTTGCCACTTGGTTTGGTGCCGAAACTGTTCTAGGTATTTCTGCCACATTCTTAGAGGGTGGTTTTCGGGGATTGATCTCTGATCCATTGGGCGCATCTATCTGTTTGGTGATTTTTGGTTTGATTTTTGCTAGACCCCTTTACCGCATGAACTTGCTGACGCTGGGTGACTTTTTCAGAATCAGATACAACAAACAAACAGAAATGATTCTGTCACTTTGTATTGTCATTTCTTATTTGGGATGGGTTGCAGCGCAGATCACTGCTTTAGGCCTCGTTTTTAATGTCTTGTCTTATGACATGATTACTCAAACTCAAGGGATGTTGATTGGTGCAGCCGTGGTTTTGTTGTACACCTTGTTTGGCGGCATGTGGTCTGTCGCAATCACGACCTTTGTACAGATGATTGTGATTGTGGTTGGTTTGCTAATTGTTTCTTGGATGGCTGGAGACATGGCTGGCGGCATTGATAAAGTGATCAGCAGTGCTTCAGCAGCAGGTAAGTTTGAGTTCTTACCAAGATTAGAGTGGATCGACATGATTTCTTGGATTGCGGCATTGGTGACCATGGCTCTGGGTTCGATCCCTCAGCAAGACGTATTTGCCAGAGTGAACTCATCTAAAAATGAAAGTGTCGCTATTTGGGGCACCACATTGGGAGGCATCTCTTATTTCTTCTTCGCTGCGGTACCGTTGTTCTTGGCTTATTCGGCCACCATGATTGATCCTGATTTGGTCGCAAAATATCTTGGCAAAGATTCTCAATTGATTTTACCCATGTTCATTTTAGAAAAAATGCCATTCGTCATTCAGGTCATTTTCTTTGGGGCACTTTTATCAGTGATCATGAGTACCGCGTCAGGAACCTTATTAGCTCCTTCTGTCACTTTTTCAGAGAATATTCTGAAATCAGTTGTGCCGCACATGAGTGATAAACAATTTTTATGGGCCACCAAACTCACCGTGGCTTGTTTTGCGGTCATTGTGACCTTTTATGCGATTTACACAGATGAATCGATTCACACCATGGTGGAACATGCTTACCGAATCACTCTGGCCGGTGCTTTTGTGCCTCTAGCGGCAGGCTTATTTTGGAAAAGAGCAAGTAATTTAGGCGCTGCTCTTGCTATCACCTTTGGTTTGGGTGTATGGTTGTTATTGGAGTTCACAAATGCAGAGTTGTTGGTTGAGCCTCATTTATTGGGCTTGATAGCTAGTGCATTTGGTATGTTGGTAGGTGCTTATTTGGTGCCAAATAAGCATGACTATGATCACGTAAAAATGGGGCAATAAATTATTCAATGAGAAAACTCATTCTGCTCAGCGCTATCTTTTTGTCAGCCTGTCAGGTTGCTCAAAAACAAGAGGCACCCCCTGTGGCGATGGGCGATACTCATTGGACCCTAGAGTTCACAACGTTAAAAAATAACAAGCCAACTGAGATTAAAACGTATCAATTTGAATCGCGCATGGATTGCTTCAATACCATGTACAAAATGCAAGAAGACGCTAAGAAGATCCGCAATCAAACTGGCGCAGGGCTTTGTTACAAATTGTTTGCTGATGGCCAAGAGCGCACCAGCAAAGACGTTCTAACGAGATATTAAGATTCGTTAAAGTCCTTAAAGACAGCCCTTAAAGATTATTGCTTGGCTTAATCAAATCTTTGCGTTGATAACCCAGTTTTTCAGCTTTCACTAAAAGGGCTTCTTCTAACTTTGGATCCAGTTGTTTTTGTCTGGCTAAAATCCAAAAATACTTGCCTGCTGGTTCGCCCACTAATACCCAAGAGTAATCATCCGCCAAGTCAATCACCCAGTAATCTCCATAAAAAGGCCGGAAGAAAGACACTTTTAATTGAGCGTTATTAGAGCCCGAAACCACTTTAGCAATCCCGTTGGCCACCCTTGGACCATCCTTTTTAAGGCAAGTATTGAGAACGCTGACATGACCATCGTCTCGCAGAGCATACTGAGCCGAGACCGTCACACAGTCAGTGTCTTCAAACCTATTGGGCAGGCGATAGATTTCATACCAAGTTCCAAGGTAGCGATTCAAATCAACCGAGCTAACACTGTTTAAAGGGATGTTTGATTGGCGGTATACCGCTTGATTGGCGCAGGCGCTTAAAATCAAAACGCTGGCAATAGAGACAAATAAAAGATAAATATTTTTACGCATTATGACATCGTAAACTAAACTGATAAACACATGAAAATTCGTATTTGGGATCTACCGACAAGATTATTTCACTGGCTTTTGGTCATGGCCGTGATTGGTAGTTTTGTGTCCGTTAAGCTAGGCGGTAATGCCATGATTTGGCACGGCCGTTTTGGCTATCTTGTTTTGGCCTTGATCTTCTTTAGACTCATTTGGGGTTTTGTTGGAACGCATCATGCGCGCTTTGTGCATTTCATTCGGCCGCCTAAAGTAATCTTGGCTTATCTTAAAAATTCTATTGAAACACCTGGGCACAGCCCGCTAGGGGCTATCTCAGTTCTTGTATTGATTGGCTTATTTTTAACTCAAGCCTTAGCGGGATTGTTTGCAAGTGATGACATTGCCTTTGATGGGCCGTTGGCAAAGTATGTGGCGTCTACTTGGGTGGAGCTTTTGACGTCATTTCATCGTTGGAATGAATGGGTGCTGCTGGCTTTGGTGGCGGTGCACATTGGCGCCATTTTGTATTACAAATATGCCAAGAAGATCAATCTCATCTCAGCCATGATCACTGGCGATAAAGAGTGGGCAGAAACTGCTCCTTTGGTTCAGGATGACTCAAAGGTGAAACTCAAAGCGATGACCATATTGCTTGCCATCGCCTTGATCATGTATTACTTCTTACGATAGTTATCGTGGCAGGCTTTGCAAGATTTACCTGCTTCACCAAATGCTATTTTAATCGTCTCTAAATTACCAGATTTAGCAGCTGTATTGAGTTCAGCCACAGCTTTTTGCATTTTCTCGCTACCAGCTTTGAACTTATCCATTTCTTTCCAAATTTCAGGCAATGACTTACCACCTTCTGTGCCTGGGCCAAATGCTTGCCATGGCAGTTGAGCCATGCTGGCAACCACTGCAGCATTGGCAGCAACTTCATTTTTATCAAATGGTTTCTCACCTTTAACAACAGCCCCAATTCTGGAGAAATGGTTGCCCATTACCACAAAGGTTGCGGCACGATATTTGATCGCATCTTCAGTTTTAGCAAATTGGGCATGAGCCATGCCAGGCGCTAAAAGTGAAAGCATTACACCTGCTACTAAAATCGGTTGTTTCATGGTTATCTCCTCAGTTATTAAAAAATGAAACGAAGTGGCACAAGTAAAAGATCTAATAGCCAATAAGTTGCGGACATCACTGGCCGCATCCAAAGGGTGCTGATCACGCCAGTCACCACCAGGCCTAAAACTATGAAAAAGCCCCAAGGTTCAATTCTTGAGACCATCGCAGCTTGTTTCCAAGGTAACACACCTACCAAAATTCTTCCACCGTCTAAAGGTGGAAGAGGAAATAGATTAAAAGCAAACATCACCACATTGACCAATACACCTGCTTGACACATTTCTAAAAAGAAACGCTCAGTGAGCGATACCTTGACCAAGAGTAAATACATGATCGCCCAAAAAATAGCCTGAACCAAATTCGATCCTGGGCCAGCCAACGCTACCCAAATCATGTCTTTTTTAGGATGCCTTAAATTGCCAAAGCGAACTGGTACTGGTTTGGCGTACCCAAACAAGAACGTACCAGCAGTAGCAAAGTACAAGAGCAAGGGAACGGCGATCGTGCCCATTGGATCAATGTGCTTGATGGGATTGAGGGTCACTCTGCCTAAAGCATAAGCTGTGTTGTCACCCAGTTGTTTGGCTGCATAACCGTGCGCTGCTTCATGCAAGGTGATTGCGAAAATGACAGGTATCGCATAAATGGCGACTGTCTGGATGATGTTTGCAATGTCCATTAGGCGACCGCCACAATATCGTAACCAGCATCAACAATGGCCTCGCTCAATTGTTTGCGATCAAGGCCGCTGGTTACTGTGACCGTTTGCTTGGGTATGTCAGTATCAACCTTTGCTTGGGGGTCGAGTCCAGCAATGGCTTTTGTGATGGCCTGGGTGCAGTGACCACAGCTCATGCCTTTAACAGTAAAAATGAATGCCATATTTTTTGTAGTTTCCCAATATAAGTAGGACAATCTATGTAAATCTTAACTTATTTCATTATGGAGTGTATGAGTCAATTAGTCACCTTAAAGATTCGCGGCATGACATGCGCTTCGTGCGTGAC
>JBEIOY010000142.1:0-3578 GCA_040377355.1 Burkholderiaceae bacterium
ACGCTCCAGAACAATCGGTTTAAACCCCATTTGCGCCAAGATCAAAGCAGCAAAAATGCCGCACGGTCCAAAACCAATCACCACTGGTCGTTCTGATAATGAGTTGCCTGACTGATTATTTGCCTGAGCCACAAAGTGATAACTGGTATCAGGGGACGGTCTCACGTGTTGATCGTGCCCGAATTTAGCCAAAATAGTTTCTTCATTTTTTACAGAAACATCAACGGTGTAAATGAAGGCCAAAGCAATATTTTTTCTGGCGTCATAACTGCGCTTAAAAACTATAAAATCAACTAAATCTGTAGAGGAAATACCTAAACGCTTTAAGATAGCGACTTCAAGCTCCTCTGGAGCATGTTCAATCGGCAAACGCAGTTCTGTAATACGAATCATAAGGCTATACGATACACAATCTGTCAAAGAAATTGGAAACTATGTCCTCAAATGCCAGTAATATTATTCAAGAAACTCAGGATTGGCTGATCAAAGCCGTGATTGGTTTAAACCTGTGCCCTTTTGCCAAAGCAGTGCACGTCAAAGAGCAAATCAAGTATGTGGTGAGTGAAGCCACAACAGTCGAGCAATTACTTGAGGCCCTGGCTCAAGAGTTAGAGTTTTTAGCCGAAACTTCTCGTGAAAAAATAGACACTACTTTATTGATTCATCCAGATGTATTGAATGACTTTCTTGATTACAACGATTTTTTAGAATTAGCAGATCAGCTATTAGAGGACTTGGATTTGGATGGTGAATTGCAGATTGCAAGCTTTCATCCGCAATACCAATTTGCCGGAACTGAGATTGATGATGTGACCAATTACACCAATCGCTCACCTTACCCGACTTTGCATTTGATTCGTGAAGACAGTATTGATGAGGCAGTCAAAGCATTCCCAGAGGCCGAAGCTATTTTTGAAACCAATATGCAGACCATGGAAAATCTGGGCACAGATGGCTGGCTCAAACTATTTCCTAAAAAGTAATCTTACTTAAACAGAAGATCTGGCTTCACGCAGGTAGTCGACCAATCGATTGATGACGGGTGGATTCTTGTTAGTCAGGTATGAGACTAAAAATGCAGCTGTAAAGCTTGCAGGAATACCAAAGGCGCCCGATGCAATCGGATCGATGCCAAACCAACGTTCCCCAAACACACCCGTTAGGCGTGAGACGAACGGATAGTTCAAAACAATATAAGTGCCGCTCACAAAGAACCCAGTGAGCATGCCTGCTACGGCCCCCCATTGATTAATTCGTTTTGAGAATACCGCCAAAATCAAGACGGCAAAAAAGCTTGATGCAGCCAAAGAGAAAGCAGAACCCACTAAAAATAAAATATCACCGGGTCTCAGTGAAGTCACATAAGCTGCAAATAATGCCACTCCTAATAAAACGATTTTTGCGATTGTGACGCGTCGCTGATGTGAAGCGCTTTTATTGATCAAGTGATAGTAAACATCATGTGAAATCGCATTGGCAATTGTCAGTAATAACCCATCTGCTGTGGATAATGCCGCCGCCAAAGCCCCAGCCGCGACCAAGCCAGAAATCACATAGGGCAAGCCAGTGATTTCTGGAGCCGCCAAAATGATCATGTCAGGTGAAATTGAAAGCTCAGCCCATTGGACAAAACCATCACCATTGACATCAATAATTGATAAAACAGGTGGATCTAATTTTCGCCAACTCAATACCCAATTAGGTAAGTCCGCATAAGAAATCCCCACCAGATTTTTAAATAGTTCTAACTTCACCATGGCCGCCAAAGCGGGGACGCTGAGGTAGAAGATAACAACAAATAGTAAAGTCCAGAAGACTGAATAGCGCGTGGCCGATACGCTGGTGGTGGTGTAGTAACGTGTCAAGATGTGAGGCAAGCTGGCTGTGCCAAACATCAAACAAAAAATAAGAAGGATAAAATTAAGCTTATCCAAGCTGGAATCACCCACCCCTTTAACAGATCCAGGGTCCATCGACGGGACAGCTGTTTGACTTTTTAGTTGAGCTTCTTTTTTCTGAGTCTGCCAAAGTTCATAAGCGCTGGCCGGGCTCTTCGGATAGTCACCCAACCTCTTTTCAATGGCCTTCAATTCTTTGAGAGGAATTTGACTGGAGCGCGCCTCCTGAAGATTTCTCTCAGCTTCTTTTTTTCCTTGGAAATAAGAATCAGGTAATTCTTTTATTTTTTTATCTAAAAGTATTGCTTGCTTTAGGTAGTAATCACGAACTTTATTTTCTTCAGCGGTGACCTCAAAATCTTTTTCGTGAAATTCAATTTCCTGCAAGACCTTGCCATAAGTGGCTTGCGGAAAAATAGAGTTGTGCTTTTTGTAAGAAATCATGCTCAAGGGTAAGAGCAAGGCAATCATGAAAATGATGTACTGAGCGACCTGGGTCCAGGTCACTGCGCGCATTCCACCCAAAAAAGAGCAGACCAAGATGCCAGCCAAACCAAAGAAGATGCCCACACCAAACTCAACGCCAATGAAGCGATTCACAATCAAACCCACACCTTGAATTTGGGCCACCAAATAAACAAACGAACAAATGATGGTGGCGCTGACTGCCACAACTCTGACCGTTTTACTACCGCCCTCTTTGCCCTGGCTATAACGTATGGCGAGAAAATCTGGGATGGTATAGGAGCCAAATTTACGAATATATGGAGCAATCAGCATTGCCACCAAACAAAAACCACCCGTCCAACCGACAATGAATGCCAGACCTTTATAGCCTGAGCTAAATAGAATACCCACCAAACCGATGAAAGTTGCTGCACTCATCCAGTCAGCGGCTGTTGCCATGCCATTAAAAATAGCTGGGATTTTGCGGCCGGCCACGTAGTAATCACTGATATCAGAGGTACGAGAAATCAGTCCAATACTGGCATAAATCGCAATTGTTACAAATAAGAAAACATAGCCAAGCCAGAGGCCTGAACCACTGGTCCCCTCAAGCAAACCTAAAAAGAAAATGAAAAGCAAAAAACCCACTGTGAACAGCAGGTAGTAAAAACCTATCTTTTTTGATTCAGACCGAATCTCCATAAGCAGATTATGACTCAGACCCAATAAAATAGGCCGGTACTATTAGGTAACCGGCCTTAATGACTACAAGATAACGCTAGTCAAGGAAACTTAAATCGCGTGCTTGAGTTGTTCCAAGATGGCCGGATTTTCAAGTGTTGATGTGTCTTGAGTGATTTCCTCGCCTTTTGCTAAGACACGCAACAAACGACGCATGATCTTGCCTGAACGTGTCTTAGGTAAGTTATCACCAAAACGAATTTCTTTTGGCTTAGCAATTGGGCCAATCTCTTTACCCACCCAATTGCGCAAGTCTGTTGCAATCTTCTTCGCTTCATCGCCTGTTGGGCGCTTACCTTTGAGCACCACAAAAGCCACAATCGCTTCACCCGTCATATCGTCTGGACGACCCACTACCGCAGATTCAGCAACCAATGGATTGGCAACCAATGCTGACTCAATCTCCATGGTGCCCATGCGATGACCCGAGACGTTCAAAACGTCATCAATACGGCCAGTGATGGTGAAATAAGCAGTCTTTTTGTTACGTAT
>JBEIOY010000075.1:0-6763 GCA_040377355.1 Burkholderiaceae bacterium
ATCGCCGTTTAGCAACCATTCAATCAGTTCGCGCCAAATATGAACAAGCCATTGAAAGTATTGGTTTTGTCACCATGAGAGCTGTAGAGGCTGGCAAAGTCTCTCAGATGAATATCACTGTGGGGCAAGTGATCGGCAACCAAGATGTTGTTGGGGCAATCATCACAGATAAAACAAATAAAAATATCACCAAAGAAAAATCGACTACCAAATCTTCTTTAAAAATTCCAACGACGGCCATCCACAGTGATGGTGTAAGCGTTTTCAAGCTGACCCTTGATCAAGGGTCTCAATCCACGGGAAAAATTAGTGCGGTCAAACTTGTATTAGGCAAAATTGATGATCAATCTGCTGAGCTGGTGAGTGGCTTGGTGGCAGGGGATATCGTGATCGCAACCGGGTGGCATGCCTTGAGTGAAGGCCAACAAGTCAGAATCGCCATTGCTGAAAAGGTTCGGTGATGTCTGATCGCTTCAATTTATCGCGCTGGGCGATTCAGAATAGTGCACTGACGCGCTACTTGATGATTGCCTTGGTTTTACTCGGCATTGGCTCTTATTTCCAATTGGGCCAAGACGAGGATCCACCATTTGCATTCAGAGCCATGGTGATTCGAACCCTGTGGCCTGGCGCAACAGCAATCCAAGTTTCTGATCAAGTCACCAACAAGATCGAGCGAACCTTGCAAGAGGTTCCAAGTATTGACAAGATTCGCAGCTTTTCTCATTCCGGCGAATCAATGATCATCTTTTTTGCTAAAGACAGTACGCCCGCCAAAGAGATCCCAAATCTTTTTTACACCGTTCGCAAAAAAGTCAGCGATTCAAAATCATATTTACCAATAGGGGTGCAGGGTCCTTATTTTGATGATGATTTTGGTGATACTTTTGGGGTCATCTTTGCCATGTCTGCCAAGGGTTATACCCCTCGTGAAGTCAGAGATTTCACAACCCAAGTCAGGCAGCGCTTGTTGCAAGTGAAAGACGTGGGCAAAGTAAACATTTATGGCTTGCAAGATGAAATGGTTTACGTTGAACTGTCTCGCAAAAAGATGGCTCAGTATGGTTTATCGCCAGCAGTCGTGGCCCAGCAATTGAATCAGCAGAACACCATCGAAAGTGGTGGAAAGATTGAATCAACATCTTTTTCTATGCCTATTCGCGTGGGCGGACCTTTTGAAAATGTTGCAGATATCAAGGCAATGCCCTTGCGCGCACCCTCGGGTGCATCGATTCGTTTGGGGGATATTGCCGAAGTTCGTCGCGACGTGATTAATCCAGCTCAAAGCAAAGTTCGCTTTCAGGGTGAAGAGTTAGTGGCTTTGGGTATATCAATGGCCAAAGGCGGAGACATAGTTGAGCTTGGTAAAACTTTGACCAAGGCCAGCCAGTTAATTGAAAAGGATCTGCCAGCCGGCGTGACCTTGTCTTTAATTCAGGATCAGCCAAAAGTGGTGGCTGGCTCTGTCAGAGAATTTTTATTGACCTTGCTTGAAGCATTGATCATCGTCTTGGCAGTTAGCATGCTGGCCCTTGGTTTGCATCGACATCCTTGGAGGATTGACCCAAGGCCTGGTTTGGTGGTGGCTATTAGCATTCCTTTGGTGATGGCTGTTACTTTTTTAATCATGCATCTGGCGGGTGTGGGTTTACATAAAATTTCTCTGGGTTCACTGATCATTGCCTTGGGTCTTTTGGTTGATGACGCCATCATCGTCGTGGAAATGATGGTGCGCAAGATGGAAGAAGGCTACGACCGCATGAAGGCTGTGACAGCAGCCTATGAGCTGACTGCGATGCCGATGTTGACAGGTACCTTGATCACAGCGGTTGGCTTTTTACCGATTGGCATGGCTAAGTCGGCCGTAGGCGAATATACCTTTGCTATTTTTGCTGTTACTGCAGCTGCACTGATCATCTCTTGGTTCGTATCTGTTTTATTTGTACCGTATTTGGGTTTCTTGTTACTTAAGAAACCTGCGCATGCCACCCCTGAGGGTGCGCAACACGAACATTTTGATACACCATTCTATGAACGTTTTAGAACAGTGGTCGCATGGTGTATCGATCATCGTAAAAAAGCCATCATGGCAACAGTCGCAACATTTGTGCTTGGCATTGTTGGCATGAGTCAGGTGCAACAACAATTCTTCCCGGATTCATCACGCCCTGAAATCTTAGTGGATATATTTCTGGCCGAAGGTTCTAGTTTTGAAGCAACTGAAGCTGCCGCAAAAAAAATTGAAGCAAAAATTTTGGAGCAGCAAGGTGTGCAATCTGTCACGATGTGGGTGGGTAATGGAGCGCCACGATTCTTTTTACCCCTGGATATTATTTTCCCAAGATCCAATGCTGCTCAGGCAGTGATTGTGGCTGACTTGCGTCATCGCGATCGACTGAATAATATTTTGCCCCGCATCTTAGAGGATGCTGCACCTGAAGCAAGACTGCGTGTCAAATTGCTACCCAATGGACCGCCTGTTACTTACCCAGTTGAATTCAGGGTCACCGGTGATGATCCGATCAAGCTCAGAACAGAGGTCAATCGCTTTATTGATGTGATGCGTCAGTCATCAATTGTTTATGGCGTTAAAGATAACTGGAATGAAAACCAAACGGTTGCAAAAATTGATGTTGATGCAGCCAAAGCCCGTGAGTTGGGCGTTCCACCTCAGGTGATTGCACAAACATTGGCCAGTCATTTTGGTGGCGTCACCATTGGTCAGTATCGTGAGGGTGATTTACTAGCCCCGATTGTTTTGCGTTTGCCTCGCGCAGAGCGCAATCAAATCAGCGATCTAAATGAAACCATGTTAACCACAGTAGGCGGTCAATCAATCCCATTGGGTCGGATTGCAACCGTGAATGTGGTGTGGGAGCCAGCCACGATTTGGCGTGAGAATCGCGAATACGCTATCACGCTTCAAGCCGATGTGATCCCAGGTGTTCAGGGGCCGACCGCGACTGCTGAGTTATTGAAAGAATTCAAACCCTTGATAGCCAAATTACCGCCTGGATACAAAATCGATATCGGTGGCTCCGTAGAAGAGAGTTCGCGCGGTCAAGATTCAATCAATGCCGGTATACCGGTGATGCTATTCATCACGTTCACTTTATTAGTGATTCAGTTGCGCAGCAGCTCTCGCGCCTTCTTGGTGGTTCTGACGGCACCTTTGGGTATTTCAGGAGTGGCGTTGACCTTGCTTTTGTTCAACAAGCCATTTGGCTTTGTGGCTTTATTGGGCTTCATTGCACTGCTGGGTATGATCATGCGCAATTCAGTGATTTTGATTGATCAAATTGAACAAGGTCGCTCTGCTGGCATACCAGCAAGAGAAGCCATTATTCACGCATGCGTCACACGCTATAGACCAATTATCTTGACAGCAGCCGCGGCGGTGTTGGCGATGATTCCTTTGTCGCGCAGTGTGTTCTGGGGTCCGATGGCGATTGCGATCATGGGTGGTTTGATGGTGGCGACTGCTTTGACCTTATTGGCCTTACCAGCAATGTATGCTGCTTGGTTCAAGATTGATAAAAATACGGCTTGAGATACAAGCTAAGATAAATACACAATTTAAAGACTTACTCACATGCGCACTCAAATTCCTGAAGAAAAAACATTTGTTCATGAATCCATCATCCCAATTCGTTGGGGTGACATGGATGCTTTTGGCCATGTGAACAATGCGGTGTATTTTCGTTATATCGAACAAGCCCGCATCGATTGGTTGGACAGTCTGGGCTTGAAATTTGCTCAAGATGAGCAGGGTGTGGTGGTGGTGAACGCCTTTTGCAACTTCATAAAACCCGTTAAATACCCGGCAGATCTCATCATCAAAACCTACATTACCAATCCAACCCGAGTGGGTTTAGATACCTTCAATGTGATGTCTTTGGTGGGTGATCCTGAAACAGTTCGGGCAACTTCAGGTGCAACGATTGTTTGGGTAGACTTTAGGACCCAAAAAGCGGCTTCTTGGCCGCCTGAATTAAAAGCCAAGTTGGCTATCTAAAAACTCAGAAAACTCTTAAAAAAGTAATCCAAGATTGTTTACTCTGGCTTCTTTAACAAAGACGCCAATAAAGGGTTTAGTTTTTTCTCAGAATTCTTTTTATTCGCACCCTTAGGTTGGGGAGCTGAATTCTTCATTTGGTTCACCACTGCTGATCTCACGCTTTTGTAAAGGTCTGTTTTTTTCATTATTTGCTTCGCATCTCGTGGTTATTTCTCGGTAATTATCGATGACTTATATCATTGATTTATATGGTATTTTTATTTTAAACGGTTCATTGCACCAATAGCAATCAATTTCAGGTAATTTGTCATTATATGGAGCGCAATCTCTTGCCAGAAACCTAAGTCTTATATAAGATATAAGTCTTGAAGATTGCTTGTTATTTGCCTAAATAGAGAGGGAAACACCATGTTGAAAGCCTATCGTGACCATGTTGCTGAGCGCGCAGCCCTAGGTATTCCACCATTACCATTGTCAGCTAAGCAGACTGGCGAGTTGATTGAGTTATTTAAAAACCCACCAAAAGGTGAAGATGCAACTTTGGTTGAGCTGATCACTTATCGCGTTCCAGCGGGCGTGGATGATGCGGCCAAGGTAAAGGCCTCTTATTTGGCAGCGGTTGCTTTTGGTAAAGAAAAAACACCCTTGATCACACGTGAAACCGCGACTCAGTTGCTAGGCACGATGCTGGGTGGTTACAACATCTCACCATTGATTGATTTATTGGATGACGCCACGGTGGGCGGCATCGCTGCTGAAGGATTGAAGAAAACATTGTTGATGTTTGATCAATTCCATGACGTTAAAGAAAAGGCTGATAAAGGCAATGCCAACGCTAAAGCCGTATTACAAAGCTGGGCAGATGCTGAATGGTTCACAAGCCGTCCTGAGGTTCCAAAAAGCATGACTTTGACTGTGTTCAAAGTCACGGGCGAAACTAACACAGACGACTTATCTCCAGCACCGGATGCTTGGAGCCGCCCAGACATTCCATTGCACGCATTAGCGATGCTGAAAAACCCACGTGAAGGGATTGAGCCTCAAGAAGCTGGCAAAATTGGCCCGATCAAGCAATTAGCGGGTCTTCAAGCCAAAGGCAACTTGGTTGCCTACGTTGGCGACGTTGTTGGTACGGGCTCATCACGTAAGTCAGCCACCAACTCAGTGTTGTGGTTCACGGGCGAGGACATTCCTTACGTGCCTAACAAGCGTTTTGGTGGTGTTTGTTTGGGCACCAAAATTGCTCCAATTTTCTACAACACCATGGAAGATGCTGGCGCCTTACCGATTGAGTTAGACGTTAACAGTATGAACATGGGTGACGTGATTGAGTTGCGTCCTTATGAGGGTAAAGCGCTCAAAGATGGCAAAGTGATTGCTGAGTTCAAAGTGAAGTCAGACGTTCTATTTGATGAAGTGCGTGCCGGTGGCCGTATTCCATTGATCATTGGCCGTGGTTTAACGACTAAAGCTCGTGAAGCTTTGGGCTTGCCAGTATCAACATTATTCCGCTTGCCAACGAATCCTGCTGATTCTGGTAAAGGTTTCACCTTGGCGCAGAAGATGGTTGGTCGCGCTTGTGGTTTGCCTGAAGGCAAGGGTGTTCGTCCGGGCACATATTGCGAACCTAAGATGACAACAGTGGGCTCTCAAGACACCACTGGTCCGATGACGCGTGATGAATTAAAAGATTTGGCTTGTTTAGGTTTCTCATCAGACATGGTGATGCAATCTTTCTGTCACACAGCTGCTTATCCAAAGCCGGTGGATGTGAAAATGCACCATGAGTTACCTGACTTTATCAGCACTCGTGGCGGCGTTTCTTTGCGCCCAGGTGATGGCGTGATCCACTCTTGGTTAAACCGTTTGTTATTGCCTGACACAGTTGGCACAGGCGGCGACTCTCATACACGTTTTCCAATCGGCATTTCATTTCCAGCGGGATCAGGTTTGGTGGCATTTGCTGCAGCCACTGGCGTGATGCCTTTGGATATGCCTGAGTCTGTCTTGGTGCGCTTCAAAGGCAAAATGCAGCCAGGCGTCACATTGCGTGACTTGGTGAACGCAATTCCTTTGTATGCGATCAAGAAAGGTTTATTGACCGTTGAGAAGAAGGGCAAGAAAAATATTTTCTCTGGCCGCATTCTAGAAATCGAAGGTTTACCTGATCTGAAAGTTGAGCAAGCATTTGAGTTATCAGATGCATCAGCTGAGCGCTCAGCTGCTGGCTGTACTGTTCATTTGAACAAAGACCCAATCATTGAGTACATGACCAGCAACATCACATTGATGAAGTGGATGATTGCGAATGGTTACTCTGATGCGCGCACCTTGGGTCGTCGCATCAAGGCGATGGAAGCATGGTTGGCAAAACCAGAATTACTGAAAGGCGATGCTGATGCTGAGTACGCAGCAGTGATTGAAATTGACTTGGCCGATGTTCATGAGCCAATCGTGGCCTGCCCGAATGATCCAGATGATGTGAAGACATTATCCGAAGTATCTGGTGTAAAAATTGATGAAGTATTCATCGGTTCTTGCATGACCAACATTGGTCACTTCCGCGCTGCTTCTAAACTGCTTGAGGGTAAGCGTGATATTCCCGTGAAATTGTGGGTGGCTCCTCCAACCAAGATGGACGCACAGCAATTAACCGAAGAAGGTCACTATGGTGTTTTAGGTGGTGCCGGTGCGCGCATGGAAATGCCTGGTTGTTCATTGTGTATGGGTAATCAAGCACAAGTG